>JASHTT010000554.1 GCA_030040415.1 Streptosporangiaceae bacterium
TCGACCGGCTTGAGGCGGTCATGTATATCCGGACGCTCTACCTCGCCTGTTTCGGATACCGGCGCGATCTCGCCAACGGCGCGACATTCAACGAGTGGGGCTTCATCGAACCGCCCGAGTACTTCAGCTCCACCGCCGCTGCAGTCCGAGCCGCATTCCGCCGGTAGGCAGTCGGTGCGGCAAGTGGGCGACGGTGATTCGCCGGTAGAGCTCCCGGAAGGCATCGTGGAGCGGGTCCGCGCGCTCTGCCTGGCACTGCCCGAGGTGACGGTGCGAGTCGACGAGTCACTAACCAGCGCTAGATCAACGGCGTACTCGTTCGACATCCGCCGGAGATCGTTCTGCTTGCTGGTGGCATCTGCGGGCTCGAGCGGCGAGCCCGTTCCGTTGCTCGTGCTGCGCGCTGACAAAGATGAACGGGAGGCGTTGCTGTCCATTGGTCACCCGTTCTTCGCCTCGCGAGCCGGCCGTGATCGGATCGTCGTGCTGCTCACCGATAAGACGGACTGGGAGGAGATCAGCGAGCTCGTCACCGAGAGTTACCGGACCCTCGCGCCGAAGAAGCTCACCGCGCTGCTCGGCTAACACACGCTGGCCTAGGCCGAATCAGTCCGCGAGATGCCCGGTGAGCTTGATAGCACGTACGATGCGCGTCAGTGAGTTCTGGCACAACGGTGGCGCGCGGACCGATTAGTTCCGGGCGATCGCACGGTCTGTCCTGACGAAGGCCACAGCCGCGAGGCGCAACGGTCGGTGCTCCGGCACCCGTTCCCTCACCCGAGGAGGGCATGATGAAGCTTCTTCTCACGTCCGCCGGCATCAACAACGCGAGCATCCGCGATGCGCTGGTCGACCTGCTGGGCAAGCCGATTGCCGAGTCCAGCGCTCTTTGCATTCCCACCGCCTCGTACGCCATGGGCGGTCCTGCCTCGGCATGGCGCATGATCACCGGCCGAACGTCCACGCCGTTGTGCGAGCTGGGCTGGAAGTCACTGGGAGTGCTGGAGCTGACGGCGCTGCCCAGCATCGAGCAGGAGCGCTGGGTCCCCGCGGTCCGGGAGATCGACGCCTTGCTGGTGGGCGGCGGCGACGTGTTCTATCTGGGCTACTGGATGCAGCAGTCCGGGCTGGCGGACCTCGTGCCGTCGCTTCGCGCGGCCTGGGTGGGGGTGAGCGGCGGGAGCATGGTGGTGGGCCCCGACATCGGGGAGTATTTCGAAGGCTGGCAGCCGCCCGACGGTGGCGATTGCGCGCTGGGCATGGTGGATTTCTCGCTGTTTCCGCACCTGGATAACGAGAATATGCCGGACTTTTCCATGGCTGGCGCGCAGGAATGGGCCGCTGGCCTGCCAGGGTCGGGGTACGCGATTGACGATCAGACCGCCATCAAGGTGACCGGCGGCACCGTCGATGTCGTCTCCGAGGGGCACTGGAAGCTGTTTACCCGCTAGACCCCAGTGAACTTCTGGCCGCAGGCAGTACACGACGGTGACTTGGCCGATCAGTTCTCCGCTGGCAACAGCATCGACCTATTTGTGGCTTCCCATCATCGGCTGGGCTCCTTGGGTCTTCGCGTTCCCGATATATATCTGCTCGACCGTGACCGCAGCTACTATCCCGCGGACTTGGCGATGACGCTGGCGGCGCGGCCGGGGCACGGTCCCTTGGCAGCGTCCGACAGGTGCCGGAGTTGCATGCCGACCACCTGGGGCCGTGCCCGTGCCGCCACCCGCCTGTCATGGCGGGTCTTGCTCTACATCGGAGTCTTGCCCCGAACCTTTAGGAGTGACTTGTCGCGGTCCTACTTAGGTCCGCCCGGGATGGACACCACGTTTGCATAGCCACTCGCGGGCGGCGTGCTGGCGCAGTTGTAGGAGTTGGTGTCGATGAGCCCGATCACTGTCTCCTCACCCGCGTGGCCACTTCCCTGGACGTTGGCAAGCTTGAAGAAGCCGAAGCTCAGCTCGGTGCCGGCCGGTATGGCCGCCGGGTTGATCGTGAAATCCAGCGGCGCCCCCGGCGCGGGTTTTGGCGCCGCCGTGACCTGGTTGAAACCGGCTGGGCTGGGATCTGAGGAGCAGAAGCTGCCGGTGTTGACTATCGCCGGGATGCCATCCTGCTCCAGGTCGCTCTGCAGGGTGCTGGGATCCAGCAGCACGTTCGTGTTGATGGTCAGCGTCGCCGTGCCGTTGGCGTGCTTGACAAGCGTGAACGCCATGGTCTGGATCGTGCTTGTGCTGCGGGCGGGGGCCGCTCCGAGGATGCCGGTCAGGCCGAGTGCCAGCGCGGTTCCCGCGGCGGCACCGACGACTCCCAGGCTCGCGAAACCTGCGAGCCGCCGCCGCTGGTGTGCGCGGCCCCTTGTGGTGATCGCAGCCAGCGTCGGCCGCTCGGGCGTGGTCAGTTCGCAGAGGGAATCGCGCAGGTCCTGGGTGAGGACGCTGTCATTGGGGTGCTGGTCGTGGTTCATCTTTCGATCTCCGTGATTGTCGCGGCGGTGAGTTCATTGCGAAGGGCGGTCATGGCCCGTGTTTGGTGAGCCCGGACCGTTCCCGGTGCGATACGGAGCTGCCTGGCGGTCGTGTCGATGTCCAGGTCGAGGAAGACACGCAGTACGATTACCTCCCGCTGGCGGGCTGGCAGGCGACGGAGCGCAGTGAGCACGGCGACGTCCAGGCCAGTTCCCTGGCTGTCGGCCGCCGCGACGTCATGACTGGTCAGCGCCGTTTCCTTGCTGCGCCGATGCCACCAGGACGCCCCGGCGTTGAGAGCGGTACGGACTACCCAGGCCTCCGGGGCCGGGTGACGGCTGACCGTGTCCCAGGACGCCCACGCCCGGGCGAACGCCTCGGCAACCTGGTCTTCGGCCAACGTCATGTTGCCGGTGCTGGCGGCCACCGCCCGCAGGCAGGTGTCCCAGCTTGCCGCGAAGAACTCGGTGAACCCGGCCTTGTCTTGGCTCACACTCGTTAACCCGCCAGTGACACGAAACGCTTACCTCGAGCCCGGGAAATCTCACACGCGCTGGCAACCTGCCATCGGCACCTCACGCTACCCGCGCCCCTGGCGCCTCTCGGCTCCCGTCACCGGCCCAGCCCGTCAAGATCATCGCCCGAACTGATCGAACGGTACCGATTCCTTTCACCGGGCTGCCGGGTCTACCTGATTGACGGCCTTTGCAGGCGAGAGAATCAGGAGCGAGCACGTGACCGAACTGGATAGAGCCCTGAGCAGCACCCTGGCAGTCCTTCAGAAAGTGCAGCCCGGCGACCTGGATGCAGCCACGCCGTGCGCATCCTGGGACGTT
>JASHTT010000555.1 GCA_030040415.1 Streptosporangiaceae bacterium
GCTGCGGGGGTCGCGGTTGCCGATGTCGGCCCTGCCAAGGCCATCACGCCTGCTGCCTTGCGCGGCAAGAAGCCGACCCACAGCCAGAACGAATTCGGTTGTGATCAGACCGGCGTGCTGTACCTGAACGGGATCGAAGGCACGGCGCCCACTGTCACCCGCAAGGGTGTCCCGGTGATCAATCCGAAGTTCTACCCGGTCTTCGACCGGTTCCTGAACGAACGACGCGCTGCCCAGCGCTCCGTCATCGAGGATTACGGGTTCGAGCCAAGTTCCAACTGCGGCCAAGCCTTCTAGCGCATCGCCGCGGCGCCCTGGCGTGCCGAGCGGACACGCCCGGGTGTCCGCGGCAGGGCCTAGGCTTGCCGTGTGACCGCGCTGGTGACCGAATCCCTCCTGGACGGGCTGAACCCGCAGCAGCGGGCCGCCGTATTGCACGAGGGCAGCCCGCTGCTGATAGTGGCTGGCGCAGGCTCGGGGAAGACGCGCGTGCTCACCCACCGGATCGCCTACCTGCTCGCCGAGCGCGATGTGGCGCCCAGCCAGATCCTGGCTATCACGTTCACCAACAAGGCGGCGGGCGAGATGGCCGCCCGGGCCGCGGCGCTGACCGGGGCCAGGGCTCGGTCGATGTGGCTGATGACGTTCCACTCCGCTTGCGTGCGGATCCTGCGGCGGGAGGGGCACCGGTTCGGCTACCCGTCCAGCTTCTCGATCTACGACCAAGCCGACTCGCAGCGGCTGATGGCCCTGGTGTGCCGCGAGCTTGACCTGAACACCAAGTACCACCCGCCCAAGGCGATGGCGGGACAGGTCTCGGCGCTGAAGAACGAGCTCATCGACTACGAGACCGTGCTGGCGAGGGCGACCGGGTACCGGGAGAAGGCGCTAGCCGAGGCCTACACGGAGTACCAGCGCAGGCTCGTCGCGGCCGGAGCGATGGACTTCGACGACCTGATCATGGTGACCGTGAACCTGATGCAGGCTTTTCCGGAGGTGGCCGCCGAATACCGGAAGAGGTTCCGGCACCTGCTTGTGGACGAGTACCAGGACACCAACCACGCGCAGTACATGCTGGTACGCGAGCTGGCCGGGCAGACCGACCCGTCGGGCAGCGGAGCAGACCCTGCCGAGCTGGCGGTCGTCGGCGATGCCGATCAGTCGATCTACGCGTTCCGCGGTGCGACGATCCGCAACATCGAGGAGTTCGAGCGCGACTTCCCTGGCGCCCGGGTGATCCTCCTTGAGCAGAACTACAGGTCCACGCAGAACATCCTGGCCGCCGCCAACGCGGTCGTGTCCCGCAACCCCGGCCGTATCCCCAAGAACCTGTGGTCCGAGGCGGGCGACGGCCCGCCGATCGTCGGGTACGTCGCGGACAACGAGCACGACGAGGCGGCCTTCGTGGTCGAGGAGGTCGACCGGCTCGCCGACGCGGGCGAGGCCAAGCCCGGCCAGGTCGCCGTGTTCTACCGGACCAACGCGCAGTCACGCGTCTTCGAGGAGATCCTCATCCGGTCGGACCTGCCGTACCGGGTCGTCGGCGGAGTGAGGTTCTACGAGCGCCGCGAGGTCCGCGACCTCCTTGCCTACCTCCGGCTGATCGCCAATCCAGGCGACGAGGTGTCGCTGCGCAGGGTGCTGAACACGCCGCGCCGCGGCATCGGCGACCGAGCCGAGGAGTGCGTGGCCGCGTTGGCCGGCCGGGACAAGATCTCGTTCGCTGAGGCACTACGGCGGCCCGAGGACGTCCCTGGCCTGGCCTCGCGTTCCGCCGCGGCGATCATGGGTTTCAACGAGCTGATCGCCGGGCTGCGGGCGATGGCCGAGGGCCGCAGCCCGGTCGGGGACGTGGCAGAGGCCGTGCTTGAGCGCACCGGGTACGTCGCGGACCTGCAGGCCTCCACCGACCTGCAAGACGAGGGGCGGATCGAGAACCTCAGGGAGCTTGTCTCGGTGGCACGGGAGTTCGACGCCCGCGAGCCGCGCGGAACGCTCGCGGAGTTCCTCGAGCAGGTGTCCCTCGTGGCGGACGCGGACGAGATCCCGGAGGGCGAGGAGCACGGCGGCAGGGTCACGCTCATGACCCTGCACACCGCCAAGGGCCTGGAGTTCCCCGTCGTGTTCCTGACAGGGCTCGAAGAGAACGTCTTCCCGCATGAACGGTCGATGGGCGACGAGACCGAGCTCGCCGAGGAGCGGCGCCTTGCCTACGTCGGCATCACCAGGGCGCGGGAACGGCTGTATCTCACCCGTGCGGCGAGCCGCACCTGGTTCGGGCGGCCCTCGTTCCATAAGCAGTCGAGGTTCCTGTCCGAGGTGCCGGCGCAGCTGATCGACTGGCGGCGGGATGCCTCTGCTGCCCTGCCGCCTGCTTCCGAGCGGCTGGCGAGCCGGCCAGGCGTGCGCGTGGTCGGGAACCGGCCCGTCCCGGCGCTACGGCCGGGCGACCGGGTAAACCATGACTCATATGGGCTGGGAACGGTGCTGTCGGTCGAGGGCCGGGGGGATGACCCGGAGGCAAAGATCGACTTCGGCGGCGACTACGGGATCAAGCACCTGCTGCTGCGGTACGCGCCGATCGAGAAGCTCTAGCGGGTGACGACTGGCACGATGTCTGCCACGTCGTCGTGCAGCTTTGCCAGCGCAACGTCGAATGTGGCCAGCCTGGCTTCGCGGGCACGGGCGAGCTGGGCCAGGTAGGCGTCGGTAACCTGCCGGTGGCCCAGGACTCCGGTGGTGTGTACCTCGGTGTACGGCACCGAGTCTGGCCAGAACTCGTGCCGGGCGCTCGTCGCCGTCTCGCGGAGAACCGCCTGCGCCACGGCGGCCGACTGGCCCTCGCGGATGAGCAGCCGCATGACGCTGCCCTGCGTGATCGGACAGGTGGCGAAGTTATCGCTCATCGTCGCGAACCAGGTCTCCGCAGCTTCGTGGTGGATGTGATCACTGACGAGCAGGGCGATGAGCACGTTCGCGTCGAGAAGAGCGGTCACAGATCCTCGTCCTCGAGTCGCCGGACGTCCTCGCTGGTGATGGTCCTTCCGACGTGGACGACCGGCAGGCCGGTGCGGTCGCTCAGCTCCACCTTGCCGGGGTCGCCCGAGGTGAGACCGCGGCGGATGAGACCGGCAACGGTCTGGCTCAGGGTCTGGTGCGTGTCTCTGGCGATCGCGACCGCCTGGGCGTGCAGGTCGTCGGGAATGTCCACGGTAGTACGCACATCTGCATCATAGCGTATGCGCATCGTGATGCGCAGGTGCGGCGCCTGCCTGACGGAGCGATCAGCGTCCGCTGATCAGACGGGACGCATGCCGTAGCGGCGCATCAGTGCAAGCTCGTCGTCCGGCGCGGGCGGCTGTGCACCCGACCAGAGCTCGGCCAGTTCGCGGAAATAGCCGTCTAGTGCCGGTGCGTGCAGCACGAGCAAGTGCGCCGGGCCCTGCGTGGTCGCGCCGAAGGTGTGCGCGACTCCGCCCGGCACCAGCACGAAGCTACCGGCGCTGGCACGGGTCGTCTCCTCGTCCAGCTCGAACTCTGCGTCACCTTCCAGCACCCAGAACGCCTCGACGCGGTCCGGGTGGACGTGCGCGGGCGGCCGCCGCCCGCCCGCCGGAACGCGCCGTTCGTGCAGGGAAAACGCCCCGCCGGTCGTGTCGGCAAT
>JASHTT010000556.1 GCA_030040415.1 Streptosporangiaceae bacterium
GACCAGCGCGCTGATGACCAAGGACATCACGCTGTACGTGGCCTGCCTGCGCGAACTGGGCGTGCCGTCGCTCCAGGCAGCGGGCCCTCTTGCCGCCTTCGGGCTGGCCGACAGCCTCGGTTACCGTGACCAGATCAGTAACAAGGTGGTGGACGCGCTCGGCGACGTGGCTGGCGGCGTCCGTTTGCACGAACCCCGGCCGGATACGAGCCAGACAGGCGGCTGAATCATGGAAATCGTCAAGCGGCAGGGCGCTGGTGCGGCGCCATCGCAGCAACGCACGGCCACCTTCA
Source organism: Streptosporangiaceae bacterium (assembly GCA_030040415.1). Lineage (GTDB taxonomy): Bacteria > Actinomycetota > Actinomycetes > Streptosporangiales > Streptosporangiaceae > JAJYUU01. The sequence goes on from JASHTT010000556.1 coordinate 294, forward strand.
CCGGGCTGGTGTACGGTGATTCGCTGCTGTCCACCTTTGACGGCACGGCGGTCAACAGCGTTTTCTTCGGTCCGGGCGCGCGCACGCACTGGCATTCGCACGAGCGCGGCCAGTTCCTGCACGTCATGTCCGGTCGCGGCCTGGTCGCCACGAAAGGCGAGCCGGCCCAGGAACTCGGACCCGGCGACCTCGTCTGGGTGCCCGGGGGCGAGGTGCACTGGCACGGCGGCGGACCGGACACCGTCCTGCTGCACATCGCGGTGTCGCTCGGGCAGACGACCTGGCTCGGCGAGGTTTCCGCGGACGAGTACGGCGGCACCACATGACTGCTGGCAGCAGCCTCGGCTTCGTCGGCCTGGGCAACATGGGCCAGCCGATGGTCCGCAGGCTCGCGGCAGCCGGGTACCGCGTCTGCGCTTACGACCAGGCACAGGAGGCAAGGGAACGACTTGCCAGCGTGGCCGGCGTGACCATTGCAAGCACCCCGGCAGAGGTCGCCGACGGCGCCGACGTGGTGATCCTGATGCTGCCGGACTCCGCTGCGGTGCAGGCCGTGCTCGCCGGCGACGGGTTACTCGCCGCCGTCACGCCGCCCACGCTGATAGCGGACATGGGTTCCTCCGAGCCCGGCAGCACCCGCGTGCTGGCGCAGCGCGCGTCCGAGCGCGGCGTTACCCTCGTCGATGCCCCGGTGTCCGGCGGCGTCATGGGGGCGCGGGCCGGCAGCCTGACGATCATGACCGGCGGGCCGGCGGACGCACTGGCGACGCTGCGTCCGGTGCTTGACGTACTTGGCTCGAAGGTCGTGCACGCCGGAGCCGTCGCCGGTGCCGGGCACGCGGTGAAGGCGCTCAACAACCTGATGTCCGCGGCACACCTGCTGGTCAGCTGTGAGGCGATCCAGGTCGGTCAGGCGTTCGGCCTGGACCCGGCCGTCATGCTCGACATCGTCAACGACTCGAGCGGGCGCAGCGGCTCAACACAGCTCAAGTGGCCGCGGTACATCATGCCGGGGAGCTTCGACTCCGGCTTCAGCATGCACTTCATGGTCAAGGACATGGCGATCGCGCTGCACCTGGCGCAGGCAGCCGGCTGCCCGGCTCCGCTCAGCCAGGCGGCGCTCGAGTTGTGGCGCAAGGCAGCTGATGACATGCCAGACGGCGCCGACCATACCGAGATAGGCCGCTGGCTGCAGCAGGTGACGGGCTAGCAGTCTGACAGGCCGCTAACTGGCCGCTTGCTCGGCCAGGGCCAGCAAGCCGACCCGGCCAGCTTCCTCGACGTGCCGGCTGCAGGCGATGGCGGCCTCCTCGGCGTCGCCGGCCAGCACCGCGTCGACGATGTCGCGCAGTTCCGTCACGCTCTGCGCGGCCCTCCCAGGCACCGACAGCGACAGGGATCGCAGCACGCTCACCCGGGCGTGCAGGCCGGCGACAATCGCCCGGAGCGACTCGTTCCCCCCGCCTTCGAACAGCACGTCGTAGAAGTCGTCCTTCGCGGCGAGCACCGGCGCGCCCTTCTCCGCCAGCCGCTCGATCCGCTGCAGCGCCCGCACCAGCGCGGCCCGCTGGGCCGCGCTGGCGTGCACGGTGAACAGGCGTCCGGCGAGCGCCTCGAGCGCCGACCTGACCTCGTACAGCTGCCTGGCCTCGTCCGCCGTGACGCTCGCGACGACGGTTCCCCTGTTCGGGATCGTCGTGACGAGGCCTTCGGCGGCGAGTTCACGCAACGCCTCGCGGATGCTGGTACGGGACACGCCGGTCATCTCCACGAGCTCACGCTCGATGAGCCGCCGACCGGGGGCCAGCTGCCGCTCGATGATCGCCTGCCGAAGATTGTCCAGCACCTGTGCGCGCACCGGCGCAGGCGTGCGCTCGACGCGCAGTGCGCTGGCGACGTCAGTCAGCAAGGGCCTCCTGTCGGTTTGACCTGCCGACATCGTATACAGCGCGCTGATCGCCGACGGCTCGCCTTAGCTGGCAGAGGCCGCGAGTCCGGAGCCGTGGTAGGCCGCTTGCGCCGCCAGGTCCCTGCTGTACCGGGCGATGATCTGCCGGACCCGGTGCACCGCGACGGGGCCAAGCAGGTCATAAGCCGAGATGAACAGGTCTCGCGCGGCCGCCCGCGGCCACGTCTCAGGCAGCAGTTCGCCGGGCAGGTCGGGGTCGAGACCGGGAAAGGTGCGCCACTCGTCCATCACCCGGGTGCGCTCGACGAGTGCCTCTACCGGCGAGATGCGCCCGGCGAGCGCCCGTTCCCTGAGCCGCTCGGCGTACTCAACGAAGGTCCCGTAGCGCTCCTGCAGATCGTCGAGGTCCCACGCGCGCTGCGGCACGCCGTCGGGTCCGGTGCCCGGCACGGCCGCGGCGCGGAACGCCGTCGCCGTCGTGATGCCGAGCTCGGCTAGCTGACCGACCACCTCGTCGGCGTGGTCCCGCGGCGAGACCCACAGGCCGTCGTACAACGGCGCGAACCCGAGCCAGCGCAGCTCCTTGCGCAGCGCGTCGCGCGCCGCCCTGTTGTGCTCGGGGATGGAGAACGCCACGATGCTCCACATGCCGTCCCACGGCTGCGTGTGCAGTCCGAACGAGAAGATGTGGCTGGCGCCCTCGTCCAGGATGCTGGCGGCTCGATCGCTCAACCGGACGAAGGTCCGACGCCCGACCTTCCCGGTGACGAGCAGGTTGTTCCTGGTCAGGCGGCTCAGCGCGGCGCGTGCAGCCGAGTCGCTCACGCCGAACTCGGCAAGCAGCGCGACGAGCGCGGCTGACGGCAGCGACTCGGTGCGCTGCCACCAGTAGTCCCCGAGCAGCGTGAGCAGCAGCCGCGGTGGCCGGAGTACGACACCCCAGGGCCGGAACTCGGCATCCTCGTATTCGGGTTCCGCGAGACTCGCGGACTCATGCGGGGCCATGGGCCACAGGGTACCGAACGCCCATCCATGCTGGCCATGGCCACTACAGGCGTTCAGGACGGCGGCCGACGCCGCAGAGTTTCGCAGAATTGGCCACAGGCTGACGCGGCAGATGTCATGCGAATGCCCACCGGAATGGATCAGTCCGTCGGCGACACCGCCACCTGGACGAGGTACTCACGCCCGCCGCTAGCGGCCGCCTTGTGGCGCTTGACGGTAGCCATCAGCTCGTCCCGCAGCTCGCGTGCCTGTGCGCTGCTCATCGCGACAACGTCGTTGAACAGGAAGACAACCGGGCGCCTGCCGTCGTCCTCGGCCGGCTGGAACCGGATGTTGACGATGTCAGCCGGTTCGCCAGCGCTGATCTCCAGGCTGCCTGCTGCCCACAGCTTCGCCCAGTTCACGACGAGCAGGTCTCCCATGGCATCGTGCGCGGCGCCAATGATGGCCCCGAGGCGATCCGGGTCGACCTTGTCGGCGGGGACTTCGAAGACGTCGGCCACCGCCTTGTACCGCTTCGAGGCCATGCCCGCCCGGGCGTTTCGCGCTGTCACCTCGACGAGCCGCAGCGCGCAGAACCGGGGCAGCCAGTACGCCATGGTGCTCGGGCTCACGCCGGCCGCCGCGGCGGCGGAGCTCAGCGTGTGCTCAGCCGACAGGAACGGCGCCAGGTATCGCAGCGCGCGCTGATCGGTGACCATGGCCACGCGGGCGGGCTCGTCGAGCCGCAGCGTTGTTTTCGAATCGACGTCCTTCATTCGAAAGAGACTACTCCGAGAATGACGGACGTGCCGACCACAGCGTCTTCGCCCACCAGACCGAACCTGTGGCGGAACCGGAACTGGCGGCTGTACTGGACCGGCGAGACGGTCTCCGTCGCTGGCGACTATGTCTTCGACGTCACCGTGTTGCTCTGGGTGGTGCGAGTCATCGCCCTGCACGTCACCTGGGCGCCGGCCGCGGCCTCTGGCGTGCTGGTCGCCGCGGGAGCCCCAGCCCTGGTGGTCGGCCCGTTCGCCGGGGTGTTCGTGGACAGGTGGGACCGGCGGCGCACGATGCTGACGGCCGACGCTGCTCGTGCCGTGCTCGTCGCCGCCCTCATCCCGCTGTCGTTCGCCTCGGTCAGCGCGCACCTGACGCGCGCCGCGCAGCTGGGCATCGTCTACGCGGTCGTGGCCGCTGCCTCGTGCTTCAGTCAGTTCTTCGGGCCGTCGAAGTTCGCGATGCTCGGCGTCATCGTGCCCGAGGCAGACGTGCCCAAGGCGAGCGGCCTGCTGATGTCGGCGACCTACACCGCGTCGATCGTCGGGCCGCCGCTCGCGGCGCCGCTGTTGTTCACCGCTGGCGTGCGCTGGGCGCTGATCATCAACTCGGTGTCCTTCGCCGTGTCGTTCGTGACGATCTGGCTCATCCACCTTGGCCCGGCTCACCAGCCAGCCGCCGAGTCACTGGCAGCCGGTTCGCCGGAGCCGGCCCCACAGCCGCAGCCGGCCGGCCAGTCCGGGGGCTTCTGGCGCGAGTTCGTGGCGGGCCTGCGTTTCTTCGCTGCCAGCCCGGTCCTGGTCGCGGTGGTCGTCGGGCTGAGCGTCACGGCAGCAGGCGCGGCCGCGATCAACGTGGTGAACGTCTTCTTCCTCCAGGTCAACCTGCACTCCAGCGCCAGCCTGTACGGCACGTTCGGCATGGCCGAGGGCGTCGGCGGGGTGCTCGGTACCTTGCTCGCCGCCTGGGTAATTGCCCGCCTGCACGCGGGCAAGGCATTCTGCGCCGGCCTGATCCTGGCCGGGGTGGCGCTCATCGGGTACTCGCGTTCGTCGGAACTGGTAGCCGCGCTGGCCCTGCTCGCGGCGACCGGCACCATGCTCGGCGTGGTGAACACCGCCATCTCGCCGCTGCTGCTCGGCGCCACACCGCAGCACATGATCGGCCGGGTGACCTCGGTCATCACCCCGGTCGCCTATCTCGCCGTGATCGGCGCAACAGCGGCAGCCGGCGCGCTGACCAGCACCGTCATGCGGGGATTCCAGCTGACCGTGGCAGGTATCCAGCTCGGCCCGTACGACACCGTCATCGGCGTCGGCGGCCTGCTGTTCGCGGTGGCCGGCCTCGCTGCGCTGCCCATACTTGTTGTGCGCCAGCCACAAGGACAGCTCAGCGACCCTGTGCCTGCGCCAGACGCGGCCGCGCAACCCGGTCAGGCAGAGTTGTGATCATGCCAGTTGACACCGCGCTGACCGGGCCGGACATCGGCCGTCTCCTCGTGACCTGCCCGGACCGGCCCGGCATCGTCGCCGCGGTGTCCCGCTTCCTCTACGACGCGGGGGCCAACATCGTCGAGTCGCAGCAGTACTCGACGAACCCGTTCGACGGCACGTTCTTTCTGCTGGTCACCTACCACCTGGCGGGCCTGGCGCGGCGCGACAGCGAGCTGGCCGACGAGTTCAGCGACCTGGCCAACTCCTTCGGCATGGACTGGAAGATGACCCGGGCCGCTGATCGCAAGAAGGTTGCGATCTTCGTCTCCAAGGCCGACCACGCGCTGCAGGAACTGCTGTGGCGCCACCACTCCGGCGAGCTCAACTGCGACATCCAGCTGATCATCTCCAACCATCCGGACACGGCGCCGGTCGCGGCCACGTGGGATATCCCGTTCCACCACATCCCGGTCACGCCGCAGACCAAGCACGAGGCAGAAGCGCGGGAGCTCAAGCTGCTCGGTCACGAGACCGACCTGATCGTGCTCGCCCGCTACATGCAGATCCTGTCGGCGGACTTCCTGGACTCCTTCGGCGGCCCGATCATCAACATCCACCACGGCTTCCTGCCTGCCTTCGTGGGCGGCAACCCGTACGGCGAGGCGGCCGAACGGGGGGTCAAGCTGGTCGGGGCCACGGCCCACTACGTGACCGCCGACCTGGACGCGGGTCCCATCATCGAGCAGGACATCATCCGGGTAGATCACCGCTGCTCGGTGAGCGACCTGCAGCGGATGGGCAAGCACGTAGAGCGCTCGGTGCTGGCCCGCGCCGTCGCGTGGCACCTAGACGACAGGGTCATCGTGCACAAGAACAAGACCATCGTCTTCACCTGACAGGCGACTAACGCTGCAGGTACGCCTTCGCCAGCGCGGATGGCGCACAGGCGAGCCAGCCATCGATGACGGCCTCGCGCAGCGCGCCGGCGGGCACTACCCGTAGCTGGATCAGCACCGCAGGGTACCCATCGAAGTGCGTAATCGTGAAGAATCCGGCATGGTCGGCGGCAAGCACGGCTTCCTTCTCGCCGAGATCCTCGACCCGGACCGCCACGATCGGCCCGTCGGGAGGCTTCTGGTCGCCGAACCGCCTGATGTCAGCCTTGCTGAACGGCCGGTCCCAGGCGAACGCCTTGCCCGCGACGAACCACGTCCGGTTCCCGTGGCGCTCGCCATCGGTGACTTCGGGCAGTTCCATGGCGATACGTGCCACGTCGTCGATTGTCGCCACAGCGGCAGGCTACCGGGCTTTCGCCTGGCGAAATACTGCTGTGCGCTGCTATCGGGCTTGTGTAAACGTCCGTGTTAGCAGCGCGACAGGCCGGACACCGGATGCGGGGAGATGAGGGCCACGGTTGCAGAGGGCGACCTGCTCTGGACGCCGGGCGCCGACCGGATCGCGCGGTCCAACCTGACCGCGTTCACGAACTGGCTCGCGGCTGAGCGCGGCCTGCGCTTCGACGGCTACCGAGGACTCTGGGACTGGTCGGTCACCGACATCGAGGGCTTCTGGCAGGCGATCTGGGATTACTGCGGCATCGGGGCGTCGGCGGAGCCGGACAAGGTGCTGGGCAGCGCGCAGATGCCTGGCGCCGAGTGGTTCCCCGGGGCGAGGCTGAACTACGCGCAGCACGCCATGCGCTACGAGGCGCACGGCGGGAACGCGTTGTTCTTCGCGACCGAGTCGCGCCCGCTGACCGGCCTGGACTGGACCGAACTCGCAAGCTCGGTGCGGACACTCGCTACCAGGCTGCGCGAGATCGGGGTGGTGCCCGGCGACCGCGTCGTCGCCTACCTGCCGAACGGGCCGCAGGCGGTCATCGCGCTGCTCGCCACCGCGAGCATCGGCGCGATCTGGGCCAGCTGCTCGCCTGACTTCGGCTGGCGCGGCGTCCTCGACAGGTTCCGTCAGCTAGAGCCCAAGGTCCTATTCTGCGCCGACGGCTACCGCTACGGCGGCCGCGACTTCGACCGGAGCAGGGAACTGCGCGAGATCATATCCGGGCTGACCGGCCTGTCCCGCGTCGTGCACGTGCCCTACCTCGACCCGGCGGCCAGGCCGCCGGCCGGCCACGCGCTGCGCTGGGACGACCTGCTCGATCATCCTCGGGTGGCGGCAGCGGATTTCGAGTTCGAGCAGGTACCGTTCGGTCACCCGCTGTGGATCTTGTTCTCCTCCGGCACCACGGGACTGCCGAAGGCGATCATGCACTCGCACGGCGGAATCCTGATCGAGCAGCTCAAGCTGCAGACGCTGCACATGGACCTGCGCGCAGGCGACAGGATGTTCTTCTTCACCACGACCGGCTGGATGATGTGGAACTTCCTGGTCAGCTCGCTGCTGATCGGCGTGCAGCCGGTGCTGTATGACGGCAACCCGGCAAACCCCGACCCGGACGTGTTGTGGCGGCTGGCACGCGACAGCGATGCGGCACTTTTCGGCGCGAGCCCGTCCTACATCGACCTCATGGTCAGGGCGGGCATCGTGCCGCGGGACAGGTTCGAGCTGCCGAGCCTGCGGACGATCATGCCGGCCGGGTCACCGGTGTCGCCGGAGTGCGGCGCCTGGTTCTACCAGAACGTGAAGGACGACGTCTGGGTCGCGACCGGCAGCGGTGGCACCGACATGTGCACCGGCTTGGTCGGCGGCGTGCCCACTCAGCCCGTCTACGCGGGCGAGATCCAGGCACCGCATCTCGGCGCTGCGGTGCAGGCGTTCAACACCGCAGGCGAGAGCGTGGTCGACGAGGTCGGCGAACTGGTCGTCACCCAGCCGATGCCGTCGATGCCGGTCGGGCTGTGGCGTGACGACGACGGCTCGAGGTACCGCGAGTCGTACTTCGCCGACTTCCCCGGCATCTGGCGGCACGGCGACTTCTTCCGGGTCAACGAACGCGGCGGCTGCTTCGTGCTGGGCCGCTCCGATGCG
>JASHTT010000557.1 GCA_030040415.1 Streptosporangiaceae bacterium
CCGACCCCGGCGGCTGCACCGTCGCCAGCCCCGGTCGTGGCGACGATCCGCTGATAGGCCTGCTGGCCCAGCTTGTCGTCCCAGCTGCCGGCTGCCGTGCCGGGCGGGACAGGATTGCCCGGTGCCATGAGCTGCCGCACCCGGTCGACGGTGGAACCCTGTTCAGTCATCACTTCTCCAAGTTGCTCGTGCGCGGCCGGCTCTGGCTCGCCAGCGACGGCTCGCGCGTGTCCCACTCGGTCCCGAGTGCGTGCTCCAGCCGCCGCCGCGCGCGGTGCAGGCGCACCGCCATCGCCGATTGCGAGCACCCCATCGCGAGCGCGGCGCTCGCCAGGTCGAGGCCCTCCCAGCCGACGAGCCTGAGTGCTTCCTGGTCTCGTTGGCTCAGGCTGGCCAGCGCGTGCTTGAGGCGTGTGTGCTCGGCGAACACGCTCGCCGCGTCGGGCGAGAACTTCTCGCCGCGTTCCTGGCCGAGCCTTGCCGTCACGCGCTCGGCGCGGCGCCGCGACCGCTGCGCGTTGGCTAGCACCCGCCGTGCGACGCCGTAGAGCCAGGGCAGCTCCTCGCCTGGCTCGGCCGGGATCTCGCTCCTGCGCCGCCAGGCGACGAGAAATGTCTCGGCCGTCACGTCGCGTGCCGTCTCGGCGTCGCAGCGCCGCAGGGCGTAGTGCAGAACCGTGTCGTACTGCCTGCGGTACAGCTCGCTGAACTCTTGCGCTGGGTCCATCGGCGGCCTCCCGGCAGGCTTACTGACACCCGGCTATGTCCGGCAGCAGCAGGTTCATTACAGCCCGACTGGACCCTTACGGCGATGCAGAGTGCATCTCGCAGGAAGTTATGCAGTTGTGACCGGTTGGTAGCTAACGAAATCGGCTCCCGCACGTGTCTAAGAAGTGAGGGCCGGGTGGTGCAGCAGGGGCGATCATCCGGCGTGCTGTCGGGAGGCAACGATGTCGGGCATCAGTGGCGACCGGGCAGGCGACAACTGGACGGGCCGGGGCACCGGAGGCCGTAGCTGGGAGGAGTTGTCCAGCGGAAACGAGCGACTCGTCCCGGTGCCCGGTGAGCGGCCGCGCCCCGACGACTCCGGTCCGGGCAGCGACGTCGCGGCGCGCTGGCACGCCCGGCGAGGCCGGTGTGACCTGCGCCAGGTTGTGAGCGCCGCCTAGCCCGACACGGCCCCCGGGCCAATCCCTCCAGGGTTCCGGGGGCCGCCGCCGCGCGGCGAGTCGCTGCTGTCGGCTAGTAGTTCTCGCACGTGCTTGACGGCCTGGCCGAGCGGTACTCGTTCCTTTTCCCGCGTTGCCCTGCAGACCACCTCGACTACGCCCTCGGCAAGGTCGCGACTGCCCACGCCGATCCGGATCGGGATCCCGGTCAGCTCCGCGTCCTTGTACTTGACGCCGGGCCGCTCGTCCCTGTCGTCGAGCAGCGCATCGCACCCGGCCGCCAGCAGGTCGTTGTAGAGCGACTGCGCTGCTTCCTGCGCCGCCTCGTCCCTGACCGACAGCAGGATCACGTCGACGTCGGCCGGCGCGACGCTCACCGGCCAGGCAAGTCCGGCGTCATCGTGGTGCATCTCGGCGATGACGGCCATGGCCCGTTCCACCCCGATGCCGTAGCTACCCATGATGGGCACGATCGCCGACCCATCGGGGCCGAGTACCGTGACGCCAAGCGCGCTGGTGAACCGGCGGCCCAGCTTGAATATGTGACCGACTTCGATGGCCCGGATCAGCCGCAGCGGTGCGCCGCATGTTGGGCATGGCTCTCCCGCCGCGACCTCCCGCAGATCCAGCCACGTGCCGACCCGGATGTCGCGGTCCACATCCACGCCGGTGAGGTGGACGTCGTCGGTGTTCGCGCCCGTCGCCATGTCGCGGCGTCCGCGCAACGCAAAGTCAGCGATGACTGGTAGGTCGGTGACGCCCGCCGCGCCGAGGCTGCCGGGCAGCGCGCCGAGTGCCGCCCTGATCTCGTCCGGGCTGGCAGGCCGGATCTCCGTCTCCCCGGTGCCGTCGATCAGCTTCTGATCCTGCAACTGGTGATCTCCGCGCAGCAGCACGAGGGTGAGCTGGCCGTTGATGACCTGCACCAGCGTCTTGATCTGCCGGTCTGCTGGCCAGCCGTGCTGCGTCGCCAGATCCTCTATCGTGCGTACCCCGGGGGTGTCCAGCCTCACTGGCGCGGCAGGCCCGGGCGCGTCCTCGACGCCGGGCAGCGCCGCCGTCGCCCGCTCCAGGTTGGCCGCGTAGTCGCAGTCCGGACAGCTGGCGACGAGGTCCTCACCGGCCTCCGACGGGCATACGAACTCCAGCGAGTCCTTGCCGCCCATGGTCCCGTTGGACGCTTCGACGGCGATGGCGGGGATGCCGAGCCGGGCGAAGATCCGCTCGTAGGCGCGGCGATGCGCGTCGAAAGACCTGTCCAGCCCGGCCTCGTCGACATCGAAGCTGTAGGAGTCCTTCATGGTGAACTCGCGCACCCGCAGGAGCCCGCTCTTCGGCCGCGCCTCGTCCCGGAACTTGGTCTGGAACTGGTACCAGAACTGCGGCAGCTCGCGGTAGGAGGACAGTTCGGCGGCAACGGTCGTGAAGATCTCTTCATGCGTGAAGCCGAGCACCAAGTCCGCGCCCTTGCGGTCCGTCAGCCGGAACATGACATCGACGTGGCCTAGCCGGCCACTCCGCTGCCAGATCTCCGCCGGATGCATGCACGGCAGCAGGCACTCCTGCGCGCCGATCCGGTTCATCTCCTCGCGGATGATATCGATGACCTTCAGCCTGACCCGCTGGCCAAGCGGGAGTATCGAATAGTGCCCGGCCATGAGCTGGCGAATGAAACCCGCGCGCAGCAACAGCCGGTGACTCGCGGCGTCAGCGTCCGCGGGGTCGTCTCGGAGAGTCGGGATGTGCAGCTGTGACCAGCGCATGACAAGCCTTCTAGTGCGGTGCGGTGGGAAAGCGAAAGCGTCAGTCTAGGCCGGCCGGCGTGAGCCCAGCCATCTGGTATTCGGCGCCGCACAGCAGCCAGACGACGTTAATTGCAACTGCATTCGGCGGCTATGACGGATATTAGGTATCTAGTACGTGTCATACCGGTCTTGAGTTTGGCAGGCATCGCACCGGGAACGCCATAAGACATGCCGGGCACGAGATCAGCACGCCGGGTCATCTCCACCGCCATGGGCATCACCGCGATCCTTGATCCCACTGGCACGGCTGTCTACCGGGGCATGCGCCCGGTGGTTCCGCCAGGACCACCCCGTCCGGACAGCCAGGATCCGTTCGAATCCGCAATAAGCACGATCCTGGCCGCGCATCGTGACGCGGTCGGCCGTGCGCGCGACGAAAGCGGTGTGACCTTAGTCGCATGACTGACGCCCAGCGCGCGCCCGTGCCCAGCCAGGCCGATCCGGTCCACCGGCACGGCCCAGCGGCAGGCCAGGCGTCCGCATCCCCCAGCCAAGCCGAGTCAGGGGTCGACCAGATCGCCGACGCGGTGGTCGAGAAGATCAACGATAAGGTCGCGGTCCCGCCGGGCCAGCGCGCGGACATACCGCCTGTGGACCAGGCGATAGCGCTTCGCGAGCAGGCACCGGAACTGTACGACCTCTGGCTGAAGATCGCCGAGCAGAAGGCGGCGACCGCCAACTATGTAGAACGAGCGCCGTACGAGGTGCCCGAGCGGCTGGCGCACGCCGGCCGGCCGCGCGCGCTGGGCGCACTGGTGATCGTGCTGTCGTTCTGCGGTTATCTCGCCTGGCTCGGCGGCCCCGGCCCGTACATCGCCGGCTTGATCGCGATACTGGACCTGGTGATCATGTTCGGCATATTCTTCGGCCTGCGGCCAGAGCGACTGCCTGACGAAAGTCCAGCAGACAGAGCCAGGCCTGGTCGGCGCCGCCGCCCGTTAGCCAGCCCGCGGCCGGAGGTGCATGAGTGCTCGACGGCAAGCTGCTGGTTGACGCTCATGTGCACGTCGCCAGGCTCGGGACCCTCTCGGGCGACTGGCACGCGTGGCGCGAGACGTTCGGTGCCGCTGT
>JASHTT010000050.1 GCA_030040415.1 Streptosporangiaceae bacterium
TCAGGGTGTTAATCCCGTACACCGGCCCGCTGGCAAAGTCAGCGGCCTGTCCCTCGGTATCCGGAACGATGACCGTGTAGCCCTCCAGCAGCAGCGGGCCTATCACTATCGACTCGGCATCGGGGATGATGCCGCCGAGGGTCACGTCGCCGGCGATCTGTTTCGACGGTTCATCGGCTGGGTTAAGCGAATCGTAGAACGACTGGTAGGAAACCGCGCGCGGAGGGCCGATGCGTATTGGCGGTTCGAGCACCGAGGTCACGTTCACCGTGGGCCGCCCCAGCGCGCTGGCCGACCGGTACAGCAGCTGCACGACCTCGACCGGAACCATGACGCCCGTTACGTGATAGGAGAGCACCCGGCTCTTCAGGACGGTGCCCGGCGCGATCTGAGCTAACCGCCTGCTGCCCGTGTAGGTGTAGAACGAGCCGTGGCCGGCAGTCGAGGCCGCCTGGGCCAGCTCAGCTGGCCGCGCAAGAAGGCCGGCAACCGCCAGGGCCACGGCAACCAGGGCCGCCGCGCTGGGCCGGATCCGCATCCGCATCGGCCCTCTCCCGTCTGCCTGGAGTACCGACTGGGCAAAATGTTACCCATCAGTAGGACCTTGCGCTACCCTTCGGTAACAACTCGGCTCAGTCCTGGCAGGGCTCGTACGTACCGCCCGCCAGGTTGGCGTTGAAGAGGGCACCGACGATCCCGGCCTTAATGTCGGCCGGGCAGAACCGGGAGGTCGTCTCGCCATCCTGGGTGTACTCGGCGTTGAGCACCGGTTTGCCGGCCTTCAGGTAGGGCGTGGCGTCTCCGCCAGGTCCGGCGCACGGGTCGTCGTAGTAGTTGCACTCCTCGATGATCATGCCGTCGAACAGCTTGACATCGGCGGGAGCGTTGGCCGGGTCGTTCTTCTGGAATGCAGCCAGGCCGTGTGAGTGGATGTCATACGCCAGCCACCGCTCGAAGCCGGCGCTGTCAGCCTGCGTCATCCGCCAGCCCCCGCCTGGCACGCCGGTGGCTCCCTTGTTGGTGTAACCGTCGAGGTCGTCCGGTTCGACGGCGTCCTGTTTCTCGAGCTCGCAATCGGCGAAACGCCGGCTGAGACCGGCGGCGATGTTGCGGGCAGCGCCAGTCAGGGTGTCCGGCCGCCCGGCCACGTAATGCACGAAGCCCTTGAGGTCGAACCAGTATTCGTTCGAGTAACCCTGCATCCGGTACTGCTTGTTGAAGACGGGGTGCCTGCTCGTACCCGTCGCCCCGTAGTCCGCGGGGGCGAAGTTGCTGTCGTCAGGGAAGCCGATCTGGTACGCGCCTGCCTCGACATAGCAGATCGAGTAGTGGCCGGCCGCGTGGATAGCCGCGACGACCGGCGAGGGCCCGGTCGGGATGCCACCCGGCACGTTGGAGTCCGCGAACAGGTCGGTGTCCCAGATGTTGGCAGAGCCAGGTGCGGGGTACGCCGCCGCAGTGGCCGGAAGCCCAGCCAGGCCATTCTTCGGCGGATCGATCTCCCAGTACCACTGATCTGGCTGACCGTTACTCTTGCGGGTCGGCGGCAACGTGTAGCCCAGCTTCTGCGTGCCGCCGCCAGCCACAGTGGCCCGGCCGGCTCCAGCGGCACCGCCCAGGCTGGTACCAGCCGGACGGCTCGTGCTAGCGGTCATGAAGGTGACTGCGGCCAGCGCTGCCACGGCCGCTGCAACGGTTGCCGCAGTCCTCCCCATGGGGCCAGACAATAGCGCGCAGCGCAGCAACGATACGAGGCCTAGCCTGCCTGGTAGCGAACGAAAGCCGGCAGTGCCTGGCAGGTGATAGCCACGGCGATGACGCACATGATGCCGCCGGAGGCCAGTGAGAACTTCGGCGAAGTGAGGCTCGCCACGGCGCCCGCCCTGATCTGACCGAGCGATGGTCCGACGCTGTAGCTGAGTAGTTCAACGCCGGCCAGGCGGCCGCGCAGGTCGTCAGGGATGGTCTGGTTCCACAGGGTGTCACGGAACACGCCGCTGGCCATATCCGCTGCGCCGGCCACGGTGAGGAACGCGAGCGCGATGGCAAGGTCGGGTGCCAGGGCGAATCCGGTGATGGCAAGCCCCCACGCTGCCGCGGCGGCGGCAATGGCCAGGCCATGCCTGCGCACCCGGCTCATCCAGCCGCCAGTGGCGGTAATCGCGACTGCTCCTACCGACGGGGCGGCGAACATGAAGCCCACCGCCCAGGTGGCGTGCAGCGCCACGGCGATGAACGGGAACAGTGCGTTCGGATAGGCCAGCGTCATGGCGGCGAGATCGGCGAGGTACGACCCGAGCAGGTCCCTGCGGGTGCGCGCGTACGCCAGGCCCTGCAAGACTGCGCGCCAGCCTGGCGCGCGCTCCTTCTCGCCGGCGGCCGGCATCGGCAGTGGCCGCAGCCGGGCTAGCCAGGCGAGTGACAAGACGAAGCTCGTCACGTCCAATGCGTATACGGCCTGAGCACCTGGATGCACGGCGAGCACGCCACCCAGCGCCGTGCCAGCGATGACGCTAATGTTCTGCGAGCCCGCCATCAGCGCTGACACAGCGGTGAGCTGGTCGGCGGCGACAATGCGCGGGATAGACGCATCAAGCGACGGACGCTGCAGCGCGACGAGGGACATCATGACGGCCGCGACGGCATACAGCGGCCACACGGCAGGGCGCTGAGCGACCGTGTTCAGTGTCAGTAGCACGGCGCAACCGCCGAGTCCCGCCTCGCACCAGCGCACCATCCGGCGGCGGTCCACTCGGTCGGCCAGCACTCCACCGTAGAGACCCAAGAGCACCAGCGGGACGAGCTCGACGGCGCCGAGCAGCCCCACGGCGAACTCCGACTGGGTCAGCTGCCTGGCCTGAACAAGCAACGCGACCTCGGTCGCGGACGTGCCCAGCCAGGTAATCGTGCGACTGGCGTAGATCGCGCGGAAGTCTCCGGAAGTCCGCAGCGGGGCAAGATCAGCCCTGAGCCAGGAGAGGCTCATCAGCGCTCCAGGGTCAAGGCAGCGACGCCCAGGCAGGCGCCCATTCGGGCACCGCGACTGAGGCGTACGCCACCGGCGGGCGAGGACGCACGCAGGTGGCGACGCCGGTGCGCTACGGCGGTCTCCGCAACCGACTCAGTCGGTGCGGTCACGCGCCTCGCGGGCGAGCGTCATGCCACCTGCCGGTGGCCGGGCCCGAAGAGCTCGACCCCCCGCCCGTGCCAGGCTGACCTGCGGGCCGACGGTACTTTCTTGTCGACATCAGTCCCGATCATCACTGGCACGCTCCGGACGTTACCACGGGCCGGGAAATGCTCGACAGCGCCCGGCTAGCAGTCGCCGCAGATGTGGTACTGCTCGTAACGGATGTGCCTGGTGGTCGTCGTGGTCTCCGCGAGCGTGCCGTCCGCCAGCGCCGGCCCGCTCTCGCTCATGAGGTCTGGCACCACCTCCTGCGGGCTGAGCGTGCCGTTGCTGGCGAGCGTGACATACAGCAGGTGCGCGCTGTGCAGCGCCCGGTAGACGATCAGCAGCGGATACGCTCCGGCCGTGCCGACACCCGCCGCGGCGGGCGCCGCGCCAGTGAGGCGTCCGGCCAGCGCGATGGGAGTCGTCCAGCCTGGCTGGCTTGCTAGCGGGTCAGGCGTGCTCGAGAACTCGACAGCGTTGCTGCCCAGACCGCGCCACAGGACGTAGACGCGGCCCGAAGTGTCGCTGACACTAGCCTCGGCAACGGTCGGCGTGCTCGCAGCAGTCGAGCCGGGAATGGCCAGCACCGGGCCCCAGGTGATCGCGCCGCCACTGGCCGACGGCTGACCGATCACGTAGTCGACCGTGTGGTCGGCCGCTGTCCAGGTCACGATGACGAGCTTGCTATGCAGCAGGCTGAATACCGTCGGGCCATCTGCGGTCAGCGAGCCGGGAATCGCGGCCTGGCTTGACCACGAAATCACCCCGCCGTCCTCCGCGGTGCCGATCGAGTACCAGACCTTGCCTGGGGTGTGGTAGCCCCGCCAGACCGCGATCAGCTTGCCCGGCGACGCGGTGAGGCTGGCGGCGGACGGGCGCGTGTCGGTCAGGGCTACCCCGTCCGCGACCGTGGCAGCCTGCGACCAGGTGTTGGCGGCGAGGTCTGTCGCGTGCTCGAACGAGATGCGGTCGGCACCAGCGAACGCCTGCGGGCCGGTCCAGAGCAGCACCGCACGAATCCCTATGCCCGGAAAGTCGACGTTGGTCAGTGCCGGCCCGAAGATCGTCGTCGCTCCCGGGACTGGTCCACGCGGCGCCGACCAGGTCACCGCCAACTCGGGCTGGAGATCGCTGGCGCGCCGGGCGCCAGCCGGGGCGCTCGGATGCCTCGGGACGGCTGCCTGGGCTGCACCGGGACTGCCGGCCGCGGCAAAGATAAGGGCAGCGGCGCTGGCCACGCCGAGTGCCGCCGACGGGAGACGAACGTGGTGCTTTCTCAGCATGGCAACCCCCGCAAGCCGTTCGGGCGCTGACGCGGAACTCACGGCTTACGTCACTATCGCACGGCCGGGTTGCCGATAGCACGGGTAACGAGCGCCAGGCCACGCGAATTACCGCGCGGATCTCCGCCGGGACGGCCGCGGGCCGTACGCTTGACGGCATAGCTGCCCGGTCGGCTGGCCAACGGCACTGGTGATGCCGGTGCACGCTTCCTTTGCCTGGTGAAGGGACGAAGCCCGTGCCCGAGCCGTCCGCCCAGGCATTCGGCGAGCTGCTGCGGGAGCTTCGGGTAGATGCCGGCCTGACCCAGGAAGAACTGGCCGCGGCGGCCAGCCTGAGCCCGCGGTCTATCAGCGACCTAGAGCGCGGCATCAACCTGACGGCGCGGAGGGAGACGGCGCGCCTGCTCGCCGACGCGCTCCGGCTCAGCGGTGATGCACGAGCCGAGTTCGAGGCGGTTGCCAGAGGCAGGCTCGCGCTCGCGCAGCGAGTGGCCGTCCAGGCCGCGTCCGGTGCCGCGGCCACCCGCACCCTGCCGAGGGACGCCGGTTCCTTTACCGGCCGGGAACGCGAGCTGCGCCAGCTCGTCGGAGCGGCGGCCGGCGCAGCTAGGGCCGGCGGAGTCGTGGGCATCCACGCGATCGGCGGCATGGCCGGCGTCGGCAAGACTACGTTCGCGGTGCACGCGGCTCACAAGATCGCCGGCACTTTCCCAGATGGCCAGGTATTCCTGCGGCTGCACGCGCACACACCCGGTCAGCAGCCGGTACGCCCGGCAGACGCACTCGCCAGCCTGCTGCTGACGGCCGGCATCGCCGCCAGTCAGATTCCGCCCGGCCTGGAGGACCGGAGCAGACTTTGGCGCGATCATCTGGCCGGCAAGCGCATGCTGCTGATCTTCGACGACGCGGCCGGTCACGAGCAGATCAGGCCGCTGCTGCCGGGCACGGCCGGCAGCCTCGTGCTGGTGACGAGCAGGCGACACCTGACCGCGCTGGAGGACGCAGAGGCGATCAGCCTGGACACGCTGACCGAGGACGAGGCAGCCGCGCTGCTCATACGCCTGGCCGCCCGGCCCGCACTGGGGGCCGCAGCGAGGGACATCCGGCAGATCGTCCGGCTGTGCGGCTGTCTTCCGCTTGCGATCGGAATGCTTGCCAGACAGCTGCATCATCACCCGGCCTGGACCGCAGCCGACCTCGGAGCAGACCTCGCCGAAGCACGCGACCGGCTGGAACTGCTGCATGCCGAGAACGTGTCCGTTGGTGCTGCGTTCGATTTGTCGTACGCAGACCTCGATCCCGCGCAGCAGCGCCTGTTCCGCAGCCTGGGCGTGCATCCGGGGGCCGACATCGACGTCTACGCCGCGGCCTGTCTGGCGGACATCGACCTCGGCTCAGCTCGGCGAGACCTCAATGGCCTGTACGACCACTATCTGCTCACCGAGCCTGTCCGTGGCCGGTACCGGCTGCACGATCTGCTCCGGGAGCATGCCCGCAGCCTGGCCACGAACGATCCCGCGGAAGCCCGGCAGTCGGCGGCCGGCCGGCTGCTGCGCTATTACCTCACCGGCGCGCAGGAGGCCGACAGCCACCTGACCCGCCGCACCCCGGTGACGCGAGAGCGAGCAGCCCGGAGGCCGGTCCTCGTCCCCGACTTCACCAGCCGCGCTGCCGCGATTGGGTGGCTGGAGGCCGAGCGAATGAACCTGCACGCGGCTGCCAGTTACGCGGCCAGCGAGGGGCTCTGGACCTTCGCGATCGCGATTCCTGCCGCGATGCATAGCTTGCTGCGCGGCAAGGGGTACTGGGAGCAAGCCCTGGCACTCGAGCGCATGGCGCTGGACGCGGCTCGGCAGGCCGACAGTCAGGAAGCTGAGGCCGGCGCGCTGACCGACCTTGGCGACCTGCAATATGCCATGCGGGATTACCCGGAAGCCGATGCCAGCCTCCGCAGCGCCGTGCAGATCTACCAGCGGCTCGGCAATGAACTCGGTGAAGCGCACGCGCTGACGGAGCGGGCCACGGTCCTGCACCTCACCGGCGATAACGTGGCCGCGTCCGCGAGCCTGGACCGAGCGCTGCGGCTCTATCGCCACGTCGGTGACCGGCGCGGTGAGGCTAGCGCTCTGCGTCGCCTCGGCAACGTGCAGCTGGTAACCGGAGACTACGAGTCGGCGGCGGCCGGACTCGGCACAGCACTCGAACTCTGCCGTCAGATCGGGGACTCGCTCGGAGAGGCACACGCGCTGCACGACCTCGGGGCCGTGCAGCAATCGGCGGGGGACTTCGCGGCCGCGATCGACAGCCACGAGCGCGCGCTCGCGCTCTACCGCGAACTCGGCGACAGCCGCGGCGAAGCCAACGCGCTGAGCGATCTCGGCAGCGCCACTCAGGCTACTGGCGACCTGGCCGGCGCTACCGGCTTTCTCGACCAGGCACTAGACCTGTACCGGAAGCTTGGTGACCGGCTCGGTCAGGCTGACGCGCTGAGCCAGCTCGGTGACATCGCGACAGCCGAGGCGGATCGCAGCGGCGCGCGAGCAAGCTATGAGCAGGCACGTGAGATTGCAGCGGGCATTGCGGCGGCGTTCGTCGAGGCGCGCGCGCTGGAAGGCATCGGTCGCATCCTGCTGGACGACGGTGACTCCGGCGCCGGGGTCGCCGCCTTGCGCCAGGCCCTGGCGATTTACCAGCGGATCGGTTCACCCGCTGCCGACCGGGTCGCGGCGACTCTCAGCGGCCAGGGCGGCTGACACGCTCTCGCGTCAATCCTGTGACCTTCCTGTGGGTGCTCACGTGTGGTCACCATCCGTGCCTGCCAGCGACTGTGGAGTCGTTCCGGCCGCGGCATGAGGGCCGTGGCCTGAAGGCTAAGGAGCCTGAGATGACACAGCACCACACGACCCACGACGCGACGCCACAGGGCAGCTGGCGCGGCTGGCTTGGCCGCCTGACCGCAGCGGCCGCAGCTGCGACCCTTGCTGCTTCGCTCGGCGCGACCGCGGCGAGCGCCAGCACGGCAGCGTCAGAGCGACCCGCAATGCCTCCCACGTTCTCGCCGAGCATCGGCCCGATCGCCCAGGTCAAGAGCAACGCATCCCCGGCGCTGACAACCTTCACCTTCCCTGGCTCGTCGGTGCAGCACGAACTGATCCTCTGGAAGGGTTTCCAGGCGAACCTCAGTTTGTACGACAAGTACACGACGAACGCCGCGCTGACCACCTGGTCCGCGGCACAGCAAGTCGGCAGCGCGCCCACCACGCTGCACCGGCCGTCCGCGGCCTTCTACGTATCCGGCTCCGTGCACCAGATCATCGTGGTCTGGCAGGGCTCGGGTCCCGCCTATGACATCTGGTACTCGATCGGCATCGCCGAGCCCAGTCACGTCATCGACTGGGGGCCGGAGCAGAGCATCCCGGGCACGGCCACGTCAAACGGCCCGTCGGTCTTCAAGGCGCTGCACTCCAACAGGCTGATCCTGGTCTGGAAGGACCTGACCACAAACGACATCGGCTACATGATCGGCACTCCGATCGCGGGCGGTGTCCACTGGGGCACGGCCAGCACGCTGCCCGGTGACGCACTCACCAGCGCGTCGCCGAGCGTCGCCGAGGTCAACTCCCCCACCGGGGCGAACTCCGGGACGATCTACGTGTTCTGGTCTGGCACGCCGCTGGGCCGGCCGTTCTACGAGACCACCGCGGACCCGCTGACCGGAAGCCCGACCTTCTCACCGGAGCACGGCTTCCCGCTCGGCAAGCAAACCCGCCAGCTCGCCGGCCCTGAGGAGCAGGCGGTGGGAGCCAATGACACCTATCCGCTGCTCGTCGCGTACGTCAACAGGACCTCAGACGCCGTCAACTACGTGCTGATGAACGCGGCCGGCGCGACTAGCGCGGTGCTTACCGTGCCGGGCACCACTTCGATCCTCGGTCCTGCCCTGTTCGGCCGCATGCTGGCGGCGACTGCCCAGAGCGGCCACGCCTTCTACAACCTGTTGCCGTAACGCGACAGCACCCTCTCGGCGTACTGCGGGCCGCAGCCTCGACACGGGCTGCGGTCCGCTCCGCTGATTACCTGACTCGCAGCGAGCCGAAGGCCTGGCCGATGAGGTATCGCCATTCGTCCCGCACCCTCGCCTTGTCAGCAGGCGCCGCCTCGGCGACGGCGAGGCCGGCACCGCCGAGCATCCAGAAGCCGAACCGGACCAGGCTGTCGAGCGCCGTGTCGCGGAGGTAACCGCCGTCGACCAGGTCAATGATGAAGCGCTCGACGAGCCCGTAGGCGTAGTCCTTCTCGCATTCACGCCACCGGTGCCAGCCGAGCGCAGCGGGGCCCTCCAGCCAGACCAGCCGCCCGTACACCGGGTCGCAGCAATGGGTCAGGTAAGCGTCAAGCGCCAGCATCGCCGCATCCCACGGGTCTGCCGTGCTTGCTGCCGCGATCACGTCAGCGGTTACCCGGGCCTCTTGCACGTCAAGCACGGCCTCGAAGAGCGCCTGCTTGCTGGCGAAGTGGTGGTACACGGCACCACGGGTGACCTGGCTGGCCGACGCTACATCCTCCAGCGATGTACCGGCGTAACCGCGCGCAGCGAACAGCGCGGTCGCCTCGTCGAGCAGCGCGGCCCTGGTTGCCTCCGAGTAGAGCTCACGGCGGCTCTTGACCTCGGACATGCGCTGAGTATAGTAACAAACACTGAGTATGTGGCAAGCGCAGCGTATGTGAAATCCCGGCACGGCGTTCTTCCACCGCAGCGCTATTGCACGGTTAAGGAGTCCCCGGCCTTGACAGAAACAGCGCCCCCACCGCTCTTCGATCCGTTCGCGCCGGGCTTTACCGACGACCCTTACCCGCAGTACGCGACCATGCGACTTCAGGCGCCTGTCTACCAGCACCCGTTCGGGTTCTGGCTGCTCACCGGCTACGAGGACGTGTCCTGGCTGCTGCGCGCGCCGGGGCTGTCGGTCGAGGACGACAACGTGGCCGCCGATAGCCTGCTGCGTCAACTGCGCGAGGAGTTTTACGGGGATGGCGCGCCGCGCGCGAGCGCGCTGTCCATGCTGGACCGGGATCCGCCAGATCACACCAGACTGCGCAAGCTGGTGTCGAAGGCGTTCACGCCGCGGGCCATCCAGGCGTTGCAGCCGCGAATCACCGAGCTTGTGGACGGCATGCTTGATGAGATCGCCGCTGAGGGCAGCGTGGACCTCGTCGACGCGCTCGCATTCCCGTTGCCGTTCAGCGTGATCGCCGAGATGCTCGGCACGCCGCCCGCAGACCACGACCGGATCCGGCAGCTCACCGGCACCGTGGTGCGCTCACTCGAGCCGGTGGCCGATCCAGAGCTGATCCAGGCGATCCTGGCAGCGGACGAGGAGATGTCCTCGATTGCCGCTGACATGATTGCGTGGAAGCGAGCCAACCCCGCGGACGACCTGCTCACGGCTCTCATCCAGGCCGAGGACGACGGCGACGCGCTCAGTGACGACGAACTGGTCGCGCAGACACTGCTGCTGTACATCGCTGGCCACGAGACCACCGTCAACCTCATCTCCGGCGGCGCCCTGGCGCTCCTGCGTCACCCGGCACAGCTCGCGCTGCTGCGCGCCAACCCGGCGCTGGTCGGCAACGCCGTAGAAGAAATGCTCAGGTACGACAGCCCGGTTCAGGCCAGCCGGCGGATCACGCTGGAGCCGATCACGGTTGGCGGCGTGACGATCCCGGCTGGTGCATTCGTCATGGCGAGCCTCGGCTCGGCCAACCGGGACGAGCGGTTCTGGGGTGCCGACGCCGATCAACTGCAGATCGAGCGTGACAACGCGCGGCAGCACGTGTCCTTCGGCGCCGGGCACCACCACTGCCTGGGCGCGTCACTGGCCAGGCTGGAGGCCGCCATCGCCTTCGAGCATCTGGTAGGCCGGTTTCCCGGCATGGAGCTTGCGGGTGACGTGGAGTGGAATGGCCGGATCAACCTGCGCGGCCCGGCGCATCTTCCGGTGTCAGTGAACTAACTCCGGGCGGTCAGGCCAGCCGATCGACTTGGCGATGACACGCGCCGACTCATCTGGGGATAGTCCGGTCGTGTCGACTGCAATGCCCTCGGCCTGCCAATGGTCGAGGGCGCCCGCAGCCTGTACGGCTTCGCCGGCGACCCCAGCGAGGAACTCAGCCGACTGACCGCGCAGGCGATCCCCCGTCTCCGGCCAGCTCCCGCCCGCGCCGCGTGACATGATCCGCTGCCTCAGTTCTCCGTTGTCCACCCGGAGGCGAACAAGATCGACCTCGGTAGCTGGCAGCGAATCGAGGTACAGCTGCAAGTCAGCCTGACTGGTGATCGAGCCCGACACAACCAGATGAGTTGCGCCCGTAGCTCGGTAGTTCCGCCAGATCGCAGCCAGGTTGCCGGCCTTCAGGCGCTGATTGTCCTGGTCAGTAGCATCGGCTGGCTGCAGGAACCCGAGCTGGCCCAGGTCCACGTAACCGACGGTAAGCCCGGCGCTGAGGCAGGACATAAAGAAACGGAAGCCGATCGTTGACTTCCCCACGCCGGTCGTTCCGGTGATGAGAGAAATCCTTCCGCCGATGGCGGGGCCCGGCTGCAGGGACAACTGGCCGGCACAATCGTCAAGCTCGCCAGTAAAGCCGGGCCAGTCCTTGCACGCCGCGCGGATCAGGCGCGGCACCTCACCGCCGGGCACACCGGTCGTGTCGACGCACGCGTCGGCGAAGGTGCTGCCATCCATCTGCCGGACTTCGTCGCGGATCTCCCGGAGCAGTTCGTCCGTATCGTCATGCTCCCCGTACCTGGCGATAAAGCGCCGTTCGACATCGTCGGGGTCGGCGCGCAGGCGGCAGACTGTGACGTCGGCGTCAGGCAGTAGCTCGGTTTCCAGTCCCGATGGGTCGAGAACTCCGTTGACGATGACGCACTGAGCCCCGGCCGAGCGGTAGCGGGGGATCATCGAGCCGACATTCAGCGCCTTGACGTGCTGTCGGCCAGGATCGCCGGGCGGTGCCGGGTAACACATGCAAAGCTGATCGCCATCCGCGAATGCCACGCGCACTCCGGCGGCCGCCAGCTCGGCATACAAGAGCCAGGACACGGTGGACTTGCCAACGCCAGCCGGACCGCATATCCACAGTAGTGGGACTCTGAAGCCTGATGTCACGCCGGCGATGATCTCAAGCGCCGTGGCATCTCAGCAACGCGGATACTGCGGCAGCCGCCCGCCGCACGGCACATCGACTTGGTATGCGCCCGCCGGCGTCGTAACTTGGCGTCGATGAATGCGAAGGACACCCGGCAGGACCAGCAGGCACTGGCCTTCCTGCTCAAGTCTGCCGAGCCCGCCATCCGCCGGCTGACTCGGCGCGATCTTCTCGGCCAGGATGATCACGAGGACGACGCCGCAATCCTGGCCGGGCCGAAGGTCTCTGCGCTGCTGGCCGGCCAGCGCCCGGGGGAATTCCGCCCCGGCAGCGGGTGGCGCAGCTGGCCAGGCGCGGAGTTCGGGTTCGACGAACTCAATCCGTACCGCAGCTGGGCCGGTGCCCACTGGCGGCTCGTCTCCCTGGTTGAACTCGGCATTCCTGAGCATGAGAAACGAGCCTGCCTGGCAGTTGAGCAGGTACTCGGCTGGCTGGCCAGGTCCGAGCGGATCCGCGAAGTGGTCTACCTGAATGGCCTAGCCCGCCGTTGCGCCTCGCAGGAAGGCAACGCGCTGGCGGTCTGCTGCCGGCTCGGCCTGGCCGGTGATGAGCGCGTAGCGTTCCTGGCCGACCTGCTCATCAGCTGGCAGTGGCCAGATGGCGGCTGGAACTGCGACCGGAAGGCCACTGGCCGGCGCTCCTCGTTCCATGAGTCGCTCGCGCCGGCGTGGGGCTTGCATGAGTACGCGCGGGCGACCGGGGACAGCCGGGCCCAGGCGGCTGCCGATCGCGCCGCCGAACTGTTCCTGTCACACCAGCTGTTCCGGTCGCTGCGTACTGGGGAGCCGATCGACAAGGAGTGGCTGCAGCCGCACTACCCGCCCTACTGGCACTACGACGTCCTGCAGGGCCTGCACATCCTGGTCCGCCTCGGCCACGCCAGCGATCCTCGGCTCGCGGACGCGGTATCTCTGCTTGACGGCCAGCGGTCGGCGGACGGCACCTGGAGCGCCGGGGAGCCCTGGTGGAAGCCGCTCGGAGCCGGCCGCGACGGTAACCGCGGTCTCAAGGCCTGGAACGTGGAGGCAGTCGACTGGGGCCAGTCCGGACCCAACGAGATGATCACCCTCAATGCGCTGCGTGTGCTGCGGGCCGTCGCCCGCGGCTAGCCGAGGGCGGGGCGTCAGCGTTCGGCGAGAAACGCGGCGATCTCGGCGGCCAGCTCGGGAGCTCTGAACGCGCCTCCGTGATCGCCGGGGACGCGGACGAACCGCGCAGCGGGCATGAGCGCGGCCAGTTTGTCGGCATCAGATCGCTCGTCCTGATCGCCGATCGCGACCAGCGTCGCGATCGTAATCTTGCGCAGCTCGTCCTCGGGCGTGGGGACGAGCGAGCTCAGCAGGTACAACAGCGCCTGCGGGTCGGAGTCAGAGTTTGAGATCCACTGCGCAAGTGACGCCTCTGCCGAGCCGGACTCGACCGCACTCCCGTTGACGAGCGCAGCAAGCACGCGGTAGTTCTGCCCGCCACCCTGCGGGCCACTGACCTTGGCGAGTCCCTGCCCGGCCACGATCGCGCGGCCGGGATTCGCGCCACGCGCGAGCATGCGGACCACGATCCGCGCGCCGAGCGAATAGCCGCCTAGGTCGTACTCTCCATCGCCAAGTCCGAGATGATCCACGAGTGCAAGCCCGTCGTCGGCCAGTACGTCCGGCGGATAGGCAGCGGGGTCGCGCG
>JASHTT010000558.1 GCA_030040415.1 Streptosporangiaceae bacterium
TGGTCAGCTCGGTCCCGTAGATCTTGGTCGCGGACGCGACCGCCGGCCCTGGCGAGCCGGACCGCGCGGCGATGCGCCAGTTCATCAGCTTGAGCACCTCGACCTTGGCGTGCACGCGGGCGAGGTTGAGCTGCACCCACTCGGCGTCGATGAGCCTCCGGCCGTCGGCCTGCTTGGCCGACCGTGCCCACTCGATCACCTCGGCGAGCGCGGTCTGCACTGGCGCGGCCGAGGTGAGGGCTACCCGCTCGTGGTTGAGCTGGTTGGTGATCAGCGGCCAGCCCTCGTTCTCGCCTCCCACCAGGTTGGCCGCCGGGACGCGGACGTCGGAGTAATACGTCGCGCTGGTGGTCACCCCCGCCAGGGTGGCGACCGGTGTCCAGGAGAAACCGGACGCGTCGGTCGGCACGATGATGATCGACAGCCCCTTGTGCCGGGGGGCCTGCGGATCGGTCCGGCAGGCGAGCCAGACGTAGTCGGCGTACTGGATCAGGCTCGTCCACATCTTCTGGCCGTTGATCACGTAACCGTCGCCGTCCCGCACCGCGCGAGTGCGCAGCGAGGCCAGGTCCGTGCCCGCCTCCGGCTCGGAGTAGCCGATAGAGAAGTGCAGCTCGCCCGCCGCGATCTTGGGCAGGAACCGGGCTTTCTGCTCCGTGGTCCCGAAGCGCATGATCGTCGGCCCGACGGTATTAATAGTCAGGAACGGCACCGGCACGCCGGCTGCCGCGGCTTCGTCGGTGAAGATCAGCTGGTCAAGGACCGACCGCTCCGCCCCGCCGTACTCGGCTGGCCAGCCGAGAACTAGCCAGCCGTCCGTGCCGAGCTGCCTGACCACTTGCTTGTAAGCGGAGCCGTCGCCGTACTCGCCGGTCGCGCCGTCGAGCTGGCCGCGCAGCTCCGGGGTCATCAGCGCGCCGAAGTACTCGCGCAGCTGCCGGCGGAGCTGCTCCTGCTCGGGTGTGTAGCCGATGTGCATGCCCACTCCCTTGCGGCCCGGCAGCGGACCAGCTGCGCCGTTGACTAGAACGTGTTCTAGTTGATCGTAGCCGCCCGTCTTGCTCGGCTGTCAAAGGTGCTGTCTGACGGCGCCTACTATCTATTCGTGCCCCGGTTAGGCAGCGTGAGCAGGCGCGCGGTGTCCGTTATCGGCGTGACGGCGACGCTGATGATCGCGTGCGGGTGCTCGGGACCTGTCCCGCACGCCCACGTGAGCTCGGCTCAGCAGCGCGCCATCACCCGCTACTACCTGGCGAAGCTGTACCTAAGCGACGGCAATCCGCGGGTCGGCTGCCCGGTGGACATTCTCGGCGCCGCCCACGTCGGCGGGCGTTTGCGCGTGTACACCGTCGTGCACTGCACCTCCGCCAGCCAGAACTGTGCCGGCGGCCTGGACTTCACCTCCGGCTTGGTCGCCGACCTGGTCGGGACCAAGGTCGTCAGCACCGAGCAGGACGACGCCGAGGGCTACCAAGGCATGATCTCCGAGGCCAGCATCTACCCGCCGTCGATTCGGTCTGCCGCTATTAACGACATCAACTCCGGCGGCCCGGTCTGGTTGCGGCAAGCTGCCGGCGTCGCGGCAGGCTGCGTTCATGGAGTGCACTCGTAGCGACCGCGCCAGCGAGCGCCGGCGGCAAGCTCAGTGCCGCCTGCGCTTGACCGGCGACAGCGCCGGGCCCGCTCCGGTCAGGTGGAACGCGAGCAGCGCGAGCCCGACCATGGCCAGGCTGAACGGCGAGAAGACGACGTCGGTGGACACGTGACCCGCGTTGAGGATGAACGCGATCGCGAACAGCACAGCGGCAATGACAGCAAGCATCGGGCGACTCCTTCGGTGACTGAGACGAGCCGCCGGGCAACTACCCGATCTGCGCCCGATCACGCTGCGCCGCCACTGTTCGGGCTGCCCTCAGGGGGGTACCGGCCGGCTGGCCGTTTTAGCCCCCAGCCGGCCTCCGGTCAGCTGATCTCGGTCCTGGTTCCGAGCGGAATCCAGCTGAACCGGCGCCGCCGCTTGCGGATCGCGTCCGTCGTCTGGCCGCTGACAATGTCGTTGAGCGCGTCGCCGATCTGGCGGAACGCGAGCACGACGAGTACCAGGGCAATCAGCGGCGGGTACACCTGCCACCAATAGCCGTTGAACAGGTTGTCGACGCCGTCGGTCAGCATCGTGCCCCAGTCCGCGAACGGCGGCGGCGGCCCGATGCCGAGGAAGCTGAGTGCCGCCAGCGCGTAGATCGAGTCGGCCACGCCGAAGGTCGCGTTGACAACGCAGATGCCGAGGGTGTTCGGCGTCATGTGATGGAGCAGTATGCGCCACTTGGTCGCGCCCATGGCTTTGGCGGCCTGGGCGAACTCCCGCTCTCGCAGCTGCAGCACCTGCGCCCGGACGAGCCTGGAGGTGTCAGCCCAGGACAGCGCGATCAGGATGAGGATGATCACCGTCAGGGTGAGGCTGAACATGCTCGCGACGATGATCAGCAGGATAAAGGTGGGAACGGC
>JASHTT010000559.1 GCA_030040415.1 Streptosporangiaceae bacterium
TCTACGGCGCTCCGGCGACAACCCACGTCCCCGCGCAACTGCGGCCCCTGGTGGACCGGTGCCTCGCCAAGGACCCGGCGGCGCGGCCGAGCACCGACGAGCTGCTCGCCGAGCTCGGCGACGCCGAACGGGCAGACAGCTGGCCATCCTGGGCGTCCATTAAGGATCGAGCCGGCGAGGGAACACCCGTTCCCGCCAAAAACCAGCACGCGGCGACCGCCGTCGACGTCATGCCGTCCGCGTCCGCGCGACGGTGGCGTATCGCCAAGGTCATCGGGCTGACCGCCGCGTTCGCGGTGCTAGCCGTGCTGGTCGCGGCCGCTTTCGCGCACGGGCTAGTCAGCTGACCTGGGAGGTGCGGCCCGCCCAGTAGGGCGCCCGCAGCTGACGCTTGAGGATCTTGCCCGACCCGGTGCGCGGCAGCTCGTCGGTGAACGACACCGAGCGCGGGATCTTGTACCCGGCCAGGTGCTGCCTGGCGTACTGCTTGACGTCGTCCTCCGACAGTTCCGCACCCGGCGCGAGCACCACGGTGGCGTGCACCATCTCGCCCCAGTCGTCGGACGGGATGCCGAACACCGCCACGTCGAAGATCGCCGGGTGCGCTTCGAGCACGGCCTCGATCTCGGCCGGGTAGATGTTCATCCCGGCGGAGATGATCATGTCGCTCTTCCGGTCGCAGATGTAGTAATAGCCCTCGTCGTCCCGGTAGGCGATGTCTCCTACCGTGTGGTAGTCGCCGAGGCTGGCGGCCGCGAAGCTGTCCGGCTGCTTGTAGTACTCGTCGAATATGCCCGCAGACCGGACGTACAGCTCACCCGCGTGCTCGGGCCCGGTGCCGGTGACCTCGTTGCCGTCCTCGCCAACCAGCATGATCTCCACGCCGGGGGCCGGCTTGCCGCACGACCCGGGCTTGCGCATCTGGTCCTTGGGTTCCAGCACGCAGTCGACGCCGAGCTCGGTGGAGCCGTAGATCTCCCAGAGCGAGTCCGCCGGGAAGTCGGCCACGTACTGCTGCTTGAGCGCGAAGCTCCACGGCGCGGCGTTGGCGAGCATGATCCGCATCGAGGACCTGTCGTAGCGGTCCTTGACCTCATCTGCCAGCGCGCAGACCATCCGCATCAGCTGCGGCGCGGAGAACGTCGAGGTGACCCGGTAGGTGTCGACAAGCCGCAGCCAGTCCTCGGGGTCGAACTTGCGCTGCAGCACGATCGTCTGGCCGAACGCCAGCGACGCGGCCATGAAGGCACTCGGGCCGCTGTGGTACAGCGGGCCGGAGGTGATGTACACGTCGTCCGGCCGGTAGCCGAGCAGGCCGATCAGCGCGCTGGCGGTGGCCGGGTCCCTGGCGTACCTGACCGCGCCCTTGGGCTTGCCCGTGGTACCGGAGGTGTAGATCATCGTCGCCGCTAGCAGTTCTTCCTGGCCCAGTTGCGGCGGCTGATCGGAGGCAGCCGCGATGAGCTCGTCGCCGAGCATGCCGTCCGGCGCGGCCCCGCCGAACACGACCACGTGCCGGAGGCTGTCCAGTTCGCCGACGAGCCCGGCGAACAGGTGCGCGTACTCGGCGTCCACGTAGCCGATCTCCGCTTCGCTGTGCCCGATGACGTACCGGGCCTCATCGGCGGTGAACCGGTAGTTCAGCGGCACCGCCATCGTGCCCGCCTTGCGGGTGGCGTTCATCGCCGCCACCACCTGCGGCGAGTTTGGCCCGCACCAGATGACCTTCTTGCCCGGGCCGGCGCCGAGCGAGATCAGGGCATTGGCCACGCGGTTGGCCTGCGCCTCGAACTCCGCGTAGCTCCACCTGACGACGCACCCGCCGCCCTGGTCGTCGATCAGCGCCGGCTTGTCCGGCTGGCTCTGCGCATAGGCGGTCAGGATGTCCACCGCGAGAGCCTAACCCGGAGACGGTGCTTTCAGCTAAGCCTCGGCGTCACCGGTTTCGACCAGCTGCGGCCGCCGTCTGAGGTGTGCCAGATCTGCACCGCACCGGTGTTGAAGCTGTCCCCGACGACGACGCCGTCGTTACGGCCGAAGAAGACGACCTGCGCCACGCCGCCGTTCACCGCCCCGATGGACTGGTTCACGTCGCGCCAGCGCTGGCCGCCGTTCGTGGTCACTAGCAGCCAGCCGCGATGGCCGATCATGAAGAGGGTGCGGGCGGAGACCGCCGCGAGCTGGCTGACGTAGCCGCCGAAGATGGCGTCATTGTGGCAAGGCTCGTTGCCGAAGACGCAGCCGACCGGCTTGGTCCACGACTTGCCGCCGTCCGCAGACAACGTCGACGTCTTGCCCTGAGAGCCTGCCGCCATCTCGCTGCCGCAGACCGCGGCGAGCGCGCCCTTTGGCGCCCGCGCCAGCACAACCGACATCGCGTCCTGCCCACACGGCACGCTCGACCGCGACCAGGTCCGGCCGCCGTTGCGCGTGAACGACAGCGACGCCGAGTCGGGCTTGCCGTGGCTGTTCATCTGCGGGCTGGCAAGCACGTAACCGGACGCCTGGCCGGTGCGCAGCAGCCAGGTCTGGCCGAGTGCGGACTCCTGTACCGGCGCGCCGCTGCCCGCACCGCCTGGCGGCTGAGTCTTTGCCGGATGCCAGGTCCGGCCGCCGTCCGCCGACTCGGCCAGGTCGAGCGCGCAACGTCGGGCGGCGTTCGAGCCGCTGCAACGTTCGACCAGCAGCCAGACCGACTGGCCGATCGCCGAGACCGCGAGCACCGGCCCGGGCTGCGGACTGGCGGCGAACCGGCCGGTCGCCCTGGAGTAGACGAACAGCTTCGGGCCGTAGGCGAACACGTCGCCCGCGCTGCCCGCGGCGATGGACGTCACGGTGGCGTTGTCTGCACAGTTCCAGCTTGTGATCGGCAACGCCGCGCCGAACCTGGCGCCGCCGTCGGTGGTGCGCGCC
>JASHTT010000560.1 GCA_030040415.1 Streptosporangiaceae bacterium
CAGCATGGCTTCCCTGACGAGTTCGTGCTGGAGGTACTCGACCCGGGAGACGATCTCCTTGCGGGAGTAGTTGACGTAGATCTCGTCGTCGAATCGTTCCTTGACGATGACGTAGATGTACTTGTCGAGCGCGCAGTTCAGCACCCTGCCGCCGTGCTCCCGGTAGTAGTCCGGCAGGTCGGTCCCGCCGCCAAGCAGGCCGATACGCAGCGGAGTCTGGGTGATGATCATGGCCGCGCCATTGCTGGCCATTCCTGGACAGCTCGGCGGTACGCATCGACCGTGCCGACGTCGCGGAAGTAACCGCGCACGGAAACCACGAGGGCGCGGCCGACCAGTCGCGGCAGCAAGTCGTAGCCGATGTCGCACGGCGGCGTGCCGCCGAGCTCGTCGAGCACGCTCGGATGGAAGGCGTAGATACCCGCGTTGACCAGGTCGGACACTGGCTCGGGTGGCTTCTCAGCAAACCCGGTCAGCAGGCCGGACTCGGCCACCTCCAAGACGCCGCCGGCTGACGGCCGGTCAGAACGGAAGGCCGTCAAAGTCGCGAGGGGCCGCCGCGCGCGGTGCGCGTCGATGAGCGTGCGCAGGTCGAAATCGGTCAGGTTGTCGGCGTTGCAGGCCAGAAACATCTCCTCGGCTTCGAGCCAATCGCGGTTGGCGAGCAGCGTGCCGGCGCTGCCGAGCAGCTCCGGCTCGAAGACTGCGCGCACCGTTGGCGGGCTCGTCCGGCCGGCCAGGTGATCTGACACGACGTGCGGCAGGTGGTGCAGGTTCACCAGCACCTCGTCGACTCCCGCCTGCTCGAATGCGTCCAGCCAGATGTCCAGCAAGGGCCTGTCGCCGA
This sequence comes from Streptosporangiaceae bacterium, assembly GCA_030040415.1. Lineage (GTDB taxonomy): Bacteria > Actinomycetota > Actinomycetes > Streptosporangiales > Streptosporangiaceae > JAJYUU01. Next base: position 848 of record JASHTT010000560.1, read on the forward strand.
TGACCAGCATGCACTTCGGCGTCGTGTCGGTGATCGGTCGCAGCCGGGTGCCGAGGCCGGCCGCCAGCAGGACGGCTTTCATCGGCCGGCCTCTGGCAGGACTGCCGACTGACGCACCACGCCAAGCGCACGCATCCGGGCGTTCGCCTCGGCCAAGACGCCGTCGAGGCTGTCGATCCCGGCCAGCCAGCGGGCGTACGCGGCAACCGAGTCGGCCGGAGTATGCTGCGGCTTCCAGCCCAGATCGCCCAGGGCGCGGATGTCGGAGACGATGTGCCGGGTGTCGCCGAACCGGTACTCGCCGGTGACTACGGCCTCCAGGTCTGAGTCGTACTGCTGCCTGACGATCTCGGCGAACTCCCTGGTCGTGACGGCCTGGCCGCCGCCGACGTTGAACACGCGGCCAGCCGCCCGGGCGTCGGTGAGTGCCACCACGTTGGCGTCAACCACGTCGTCGATGTTGACGTAGTCGCGGATCGCACCGCCATCCTCGTACAGAGTCGGCGGCACGCCGAGCAGGTAGCTGAGGCAGAAGATTCGGCAGGCACCGGAGTAGGCGTTGTAGACCGACTGCCGCGGACCCTGGACGATGCTGTATCGAAGTGCCACGGTCGGGATGCCGTAGCGACGGCCCAGATTGATGGCCACCATTTCCTGGCCAAACTTCGACATGCCGTAAGGGTTCTGCGGGTTGGAGATCCGCTCCGGCGTGGTTCGCAGCTCGAGCGGGCCGCTGCAGACCGGGCAGATGATGTCCCACTGGCCTGCCGCCAGAGCGCTCTCCGGACGGATGCCCGGCGTCTGTTCGGCGTCCGCCGGGCACCAGTACAGTCCTTCACCCATGGCCGACTGGGACGAGGCCACCACGACCCGCGCCAGGTCGAGGCCCTCGGCGACGATGATCTCGTACAGCAGGGCGGTGGAGACGATGTTCACGTCGGAGAACTTGGAGAACTCAGGCAGGTAATCCTGGTAGGCCGCGAAGTGGTACACGGCGTCCACCCGGCGGAGCAGGTTCGTCATAAGGTCGCGGTTGCGCACATCGCCCTGGTAGAAGTCGATGCCGGCACTCAAGTAGTCAGGCCGCCCGCCGCGATGTACCGGCGGGGTCAATGCGTCGAGGACGACCACATCATGCCCGAGCGTGATCAGCCGGTCGGCCGTATGCGAGCCGATGAACCCTGCTCCGCCAGTGACGAGAATCCTCACGTGCGCCTGCTCCTTCGCCGCTCGGCGACCTCGCGGTAGACGTCCAACGTGGCTGCGGCGGTCGCGCCCCAGGTGAACTGCGCCGCCCGCCGCAGGCCCGCGTCGCGCAGCCGATCCTGGCCTGGGCCGACCGCCTCGGCGATCGCACGCGCGATGGAGGCGGGCTCCTGCGGGTCGGCCAACACCGCTGCTCCGCCTGCGGTCTCGGGCATCGCGCTGGTGTCGGAGGTGACGACCGGGCAGCCGCAGGCCATCGCCTCCAGGATCGGCAGGCCGAAGGTCTCGTTCAGGGACGGGTAGACGAAGGCGTCGGCCGCGCGGTAGAAGTCGACAGTTGCATCGAGCGGGACGCCGCCCACGAAGACCACGTCGGAAAGGATGCCGAGCTCTGCGGCGAGTGCCCGCAGCTCGGCCAGGTACGCCTCGTCGCGACCGGCGCCGACCACGGCGAGCTGGCGGTCGCCAAGGTCCGGCTTGGCCAGCGCGAAGGCCCGCAGCAGGCCGTCGCAGTTCTTGTACCGCCACAGCGAGGATACGAACAGCACGAACGGCCTGGTGACGCCGCGGGCTGCTACTGCTGCCCTGGCGGAGGCGACGTCGCCGGGCTTGAACAGGTCGTGGTCTACGGCTTCATAGATGAGCCGCAGCTTGGCCGGGTCGATGTCCAGGTAGCGCTCGACCTCAGACCGGAGGCTCTCGGAGTTGATGATGATGGCCTCGGCCACCTTGGCGGCGCGCGGATAGTTCATCCGCCGGTACGCCCTGGCAAGCGGGTTCAGCGACTCGGGGGCCGTGTAGGCGTGCATGGTCTTGATGTGGATCACGAGCGACGTCGCCACCGGGAGCAGCGGCGTCATGAGCGTGTTGAACACGTCGATGCCGGACAGCGGCAGCCGCACCGGCGAGTAGAGGTTCTCGCTGAGGGTCCGAAGCACCCGCTGCTCGTTCGACCACGGATAGGTGATGTAAGAGACGTTCGGGCCGTAGCCCTGGTGCAGCCGCCGCATCCGCGGGCTTACCACGAGCGAAAGGTCTTCGCCCGGCTCCAGCCGGCTGGCCACCTCAGGAATCACCCTGGTCCAGAACCAATGCGCGCCGGACGGGTGGTCTGGGTGCTCGGGCAGCAGGTTGATCGCGACACGCAGCCGCGGGCGCCTGCCCCCGGCGCCGGCCCGGGCAGGATGGGCGGTGGCGGCAGGGTCGGCGTCTTGCTGAGGGTCGTTGACCTTCTGGCTGCTGGCTGTTGCCATCTCAGAAGACACTCGTGCTGATCGCGTCCGCGGACATCCGCGACTGCCGGAGGTATTGGGCCAGCGCGTGCATGACCGCCTGGTGCAAGTCCTCGACGACGCCGTAGTTGGCACCGTCGATGTGCACCGCTACGTCTGCGACGGTCCTGGCGGTGCCGCCGTCGAAGCCGGTCAGCGCGATCGTCGTCACGCCATGCTCGCGAGCCCAGGTCAGGGCCCGCACGATGTTGGGGGAGCGTCCGGAAGAGGAGAACGCGATCAGGACGTCCCCGGCCGATGCCTGCGACTGCAGTTGGTAAACGAATACGTCCTCGTAGCTGATGTCATTGGCAATCGCGGTCAGCAACTCCATGTTGGCCGCCAGGCTCACGACACGCGGCCGCAGGTCGGTCGAGGTGGCGATTCCCTTTACGTGGTCGCACTGCAGGTGATTTGCGATGGCAGCGGAGCCGCCGTTCCCACAGCAGAAAACCGTGGCGCCGCGGGAGTAGGCCGCCAGCATGACCTCGGCCGCCTGATCGAGCGCGGCTGGGTCGATCGATCCGGCAGCCCGCGCGGCCTCGGTGGCATAGGCGTCGAAATACGTGCCCGCGCTCGGGTACGCCAACGACGGGAACCTCTCTGGCGTGCCCTCGGCTGGCTGGGCTACCGCGTGCAGATCATGGACCGTACTCATGCCGCAATGCGCTCCAGGATGAATGGGGCCGCAGCCGCGAGGCTCGGAAACGAATGGACGCCGGGCCGGTCGAAGCCGCCCGGGCCCAGGTAAGCCGCTTCCGCTCCGATCGCCTCGGCCAGGCCTATGTCCTCCGGCCGGTCCCCGATCACCCAGGACGCGGATAGGTCGAGGTTGAGGGCTTCGGCAGCGGCCCTAGCCATGCCCGGCCGCGGCTTTCGGTCTTCGCTCGAGCGGGCGAACGCCTCGACTACCCCGTCCGGGTGGTACGGGCAGAAAGCGAACATGTCGACATGGGCGCCGTGGTCAGCTAGCCGTGCCGCAATGAACTTGTGGACTAGGGAAACGTCCTGGATGCCGTACCTGCCGCGCGCCACGCCAGCCTGGTTCGTCACGACGGCGACCGGGATTCCGGCACGGTTGAAGGCGGCGATAGCCGCCGCCGAGCCATCGATGAACTCGACCCGATCGATGGAGCCCACGTAACCGTGGTCGACGATAATCGTGCCGTCGCGGTCGAGCAGTACTCCTGGCCGTGGCTGCGCGGCCGGACCAGCTGCGACCGCGAGCCCGGAGTCGCGCACGCCAGTCTCAGCAGGGGCTCCGGGGGTCGCTCCCCGGTCGAGCACTGTCACGTCCCACCCCCTCCGCGAGCCCTTGTCCGCCCCTCGGCCCAACTGGATACCTGCGGGCATAAGAGCGTCGGCTGCGCATCCGTGATACGGCGACCGCGGTGTATCAGGGCCGGCCGGCCACGGGTCGTGTAGGACGTCACGGAGTCTCGGCACACGGAGTGCCGACTGACTGAATCTCTACAGACACGGGGTTGCTGCCCATGAGGGTTCTAGTTGCAGGCGATCGCGGTTATATCGGAGCCGTCATGGTTCCGCTCCTGCGCTCGGCCGGCCATCAGGTCGACGGGCTGGACCTCGGCCTCTACGAAGGATGTGACCTGGGATCCGGCATCGAGGACATCGGCGCTCGGCCGCCGGCCGACATGCGGGACACAGAGCCAGGCCAGTTGGCCGGCTATGACGCGGTGATCTGCCTGGCGGCGCTCTCCAACGACCCACTCGGCCACCTGAACCCGGAGGCAACCTTCTCGGTCAACCTAGAAGGGACGCTGCAGCTTGCCCGGGCGGCGAAGCGGGCCGGCGTGCCGCGTTTCCTCTTCGCCTCCTCTTGCAGCCTGTACGGCGCGGCTGGTTCTGCGGGCGTCGCAGAGGAAGCGGAACTGACCCCGGTCACTCCCTACGGTGAGACGAAGGTGCTGGCCGAGCGTGAGCTGTCGCTGCTCGCCAGCGACGACTTCAGCCCGGTCTACCTGCGCAACGCCACCGCCTACGGCGCCTCGACCCGGCTTCGGCTCGACATCGTCGTGAACAACCTGACCGCCGTCGCGCTGACGACGGGCGAAGTGCGGCTCGAGAGCGACGGGTCGCCGTGGCGGCCGCTGGTGCACATCGAGGACATCAGCCGGGCGTTCCTCGCAATGCTGGAAGCGCCCCGCGAGGTGATCCATGACCAGGCCTTCAACGTGGGCCGCGCCGAGGACAACGTCCAAGTTCGCGACATCGCGGAGATGGTCCGCGACGCGGTGCCCGGATCAAAGCTCTCCTTCGCCGACGGGGCGGGCCCCGACCTGCGCGACTACCGGGTCGACTTCGCTAAGCTCAACGACACGTTCCCGGACCTGAAGCTGGCCTGGAGCGTTCGCTCCGGCATCGATGAGCTCGCCGGCTTCTATCTGGCGAACGGCTTCAGCTACGACGACTTCACCTCTTCGCGGTTCGTGCGGCTCCGCCGGATCCAGGAGCTGCTGTCCGCCGGGCTTGTCGACGAGATGCTGCGGCGCCGGACCTCCGGCCAGTTCCCCGCGCCGGCCTGCCGGGTCGCGCACGAAGTCGGCTGATGGTGCGTGCGCCAGCAGCACGGCCGCCGCGGGATAGCCGCTGACGTGGTCTCCGAAGGACCCTCCGGCGTCTCGGGTCAGGCCCGGGACTGGCCAGGCGCGCCGCGCACGGCGACGGACACCGCACGGCCAGATACTGTGCGCGCAGACGCGCTAGGCCTGGCCGGCCTGCCTGCAGCGAAGCTGTCCCGGCGCGCGGCCGCCAGGAACGAGGCGGCGTTCGCGCCATCGCGCGGCCCATCTACGGTGTCGGTGCAGAAAGCTCGCGCGGCCGGCCTGGCCAAGATCGGGCAGCGGGTGGCGCGGCGATTCAGCTGGGGCCTCGCTGACCAGGCCGTGTCCAGCCTGTCGAACTCGGCCGTCAGCATTTACATCCTGCACGAGCTCGGGTACGCGCAGTTCGGCGCCTTCAGCCTCGCGTACGTCACGTACTCGTTCGTGCTCAACGCGTCTCGCGGTCTCGGCACGGACCCGCTCGTGGTCAGGTATAGCGGCACAGACACCCGGACCTGGCGGCGCGCGGTCGCGAGCTCTGGCGGCACTGCCGTGTTCGTCGGCACTGTGGCGGCGGTCGGCGTGCTGGTAGCGGCGTTCCTGCTGAGTGGCACGGCCCGGCTAGCCTTCCTCGCCCTCGCTGTCACGTTGCCCGGCCTTATGCTGCAAGACAGCTGGCGGTACGCATTCTTCGCGGCCGGCCGCGGCCAGCATGCCTTCATCAACGACTCGATCTGGACCTTCTCGCTGATCCCGGGCCTGGTGATCCTGAAGCTGACGCATGACGCGAGCGTCTTCACGTTCGTGCTGGTCTGGGGCGCTGCGGCGTGCCTCGGGGCGGCGATCGGCCCGCTGCAGGCTGGCGTCATACCCAAGCCATGGGCGATCAGATCCTGGGTCTCCCGCCATCGCGATCTCGCGCCCAGGTACCTGGCCGAGAACACCGCCAACAGCGCCGCCGGCCAGCTGCGCACTTACGCGATTGGTTTCATCCTCGGCCTCACTGCGGTCGGTTATGTCCAGGCATCCAGCACTCTTATGGGCCCGTTCCTTGTCGTCCTGATGGGAATCTCGCTGGTAACCGTGCCCGAGGCGTCCAGGATGTTGCGCCGGTCGATCCGGCACCTGCGGCTGTACTGCATCGTCCTGTCCGTAGTGCTGGCGTGCGCGGCGATGGCATGGGGCGGTGTCCTGCTTGTGCTCCTGCCGCGAGGGCTCGGCCAGCTCCTTGTGCACAACGACTGGCGGGGGACTTACGACCTTGTGCTGCCCGCTTCGATCAGCATCGCGGCAGCGTGCGTCATCGCCGGAGCCAGCGCTGGACTCCGCGCTCTCGCGGCTTCCAGGCGCAGCTTGCCGTCGCAGATCGCGACTTCCGTCGTCTACATCATCGGTGGCGTGGCGGGCGCCTATGCCGACGGCGCTGTCGGGAC
>JASHTT010000561.1 GCA_030040415.1 Streptosporangiaceae bacterium
GGGCGGTCCGACCTCGCTGGCCAACTGCTGCTGCCTGTGCGCCTTCCACCACCTGATCGCCATCCACCGGTGGGGCTGGAAACTGGTACTCAACCCCGACGGCACCACCACCGCCACCTCCCCCGACGGCAGCAGAACCCTGCATAGCCACGCCCCACCGACAGCCGCTTGACATTCAAGGTCTGCTTGCGTTGTGAGAGTTCCGTAAGGATCGCGCATGGATCGCGCAGGTGAGCTTCCCTCGCGCAGCGGGGAGAGTGAGGCTAGTAGCTGGGCGACTTGCGCCTAGGGAGCGATCATGAACTGCCCGCACCAGCCACCCTGCCCACCCGCCGACGCGGCGGACCGTGAAGCGGCCCGCGTTATGGCGTCCCACCCGGAGCAGGGCTGGAGCCTGCTATGCAATGGTGTCGTCGTATTCGAGGACACCGGCGATCTTCTACCCGACGGGCAGGTAATCCTGCCGCACCGGGACAGCCTGGATCGCGAACTGGTCTCGCGTCACTAGGCGGACGTGACGGGCCTGCGATGCGTAAGTTAGCCACTTCTCCCCAGTGCGCTAGACCTGCGCGCGCGACGCTGGTATCAGGATGTTCCGGACCTAGGACACGCTCCATGACTGGCAGCAACGCCGCGAGCTGGTCACGCGCGGCCGCCGGATCCCCCGCTTCCCCCGTCCACCGGGCCAGCCCCGAGCGCGTCGTTAGCGCGTCTGGATGCTCCGGGCCTAGCGCTCCCTCGCGTACCGGCAGCAACGCCGCGAGCTGGTCACGCGCACCCACCGGGTCGCCGACCTCCCCGGTCCACCGGGCGTGGTAAGCCCGGGCAGTCAAGGTCGCCGGGTGTTCTGCGCCAAGGACGCGTTCCATGGCCGGCAGCAGCGCGGCGAACTGGTCGCGTGCGGCCGCCGGATCCCCCGCCTGGCCTGCATAGCGTCCGAGATAGGAACGGGTGTACAAAGTGTCGGGGTGCTCCGCGCCATGCAGCCGCTCATGGATAGCTAGCAAAGCCTCGAGTTGGTCGCGTGCAGCCGCGGGATCGCCGGCTTCGCCGGTCCACAAGGCTAGGCCATTCCGGGCGGATAGCGTATCCGGATGTTCAGGGCCAGAAACGCGCTCCGTGAGCGGCGCCAGCACAGCGTACTGGTCACGCGCTTCCGCCGGGTCACCTGCCAGCCCGGTAACGGCGGCGAGGTTCGCACGGGTAACCAGGGCGTCGGGGTGCTCGGCTCCGAAGACGCGCTCCACAATCGGCAACAGCGCGCGCTGCATATCGCGGGCGGCAGCCAGATCACCTGCGGTACCGGTGTGGGAGGCGAGGGCGGCGCGAGCTCCTAGTGTGACGGGGTGCTCGGGGCCTAGGACACGGCTCAGGACTGGCACCAGGGCGACGAGCTGATCGCGCGCGCCAGCCCAGTCTCCGGCGTGGGCGGTCCAGCGTGCATGTTCTATGGCGGCTTGGAGGGCGTCCGGGTGCTCCGGGCCAAGGATGCGCTGCACTACAGGCAACAGGCCAGCCAGCTGGTCGCGTGCAGCTACCGGATCTTCGGCATACCCAGTCCACGAGGCCAGCTTGACGCGGGCTGCCAGCGTCTCAGGGTGCTCAGGGCCTAGCTTGCGTTCCAGGTCAGGCAGGAGCGCTGCGAGCTGGTCGCGAGCTGCAGCGGGGTCGCCCGAGTCTCCAGTCCAGTTGGCCAGCCGGACGCGCGCGGCCAGGGTGGCAGGGTGCTCGGGACCGTAGTCTGGCGCTCCCTGGTAGGCGGTAACGATCTGCCCGAACAGGTTCCGGGCGGCGGGGAAGCTGCCGCTGTATCCGAGATAGTCCGCCACCCGCTCCATTCCGCTGCTTGCGAGCGGCAGAACTGCCTGGACGTGCGGCAGTAGCACCGCGCAGGTCGGCCAGACCTCAGGCGCGCTGGTGTCGGCGGGGATAGCGGCCCCGACCAGGGCGGCGGCTGCATGCCGCCACCTCTCGGCAAGGTCTGTTGAGATCTGCGCCAAGGTGATCGCCTGCACCAGCCGGTGCACAATCAGCAGGCCGGCGCCGGCGGGGGAAACGAGGGAGTAGCGGCGCAATGCGGCGACCGCGTCGGCTGCCGCGAGCTCATCCGCAGCCAGTGCGTCCAGGACCGCCGTGACGTCAGCGTCCAGCTCGGATGTTGCTTCCCACCCGGCGAGCAGCAGGCTCAGCGGCGCCGGTTCAGGGGCCAGGCACGCCAGCAGGCGTAGCAGCCCGACCGCAACAGCCGTCTCGTCCTGCAGGCGGGTTAGCGCGAGAGTCAGCGTCGCGGCCGCGGTGCCGGCGTGCGATCCAGGGTCACCGCGGACCAGTAGTTCGGCCCGGCGCTGCGTAAACAAGCGCAGATATGTGGCTATGGTCAGACCGCTGGCCTGCATGTAGGCGGCAGCCTGCTCCAACGCTAGCGGCAGCCCGCCTAGCTCGGCGGCCAGTTGTTTCGCCGCGCTTCCGGGCTCCTCGCCGGTCCGGCTGGCCAGGAAGCGCGCTGCAACCGGCACGTCAAGCACCGCGACCTCGACCGCCTGACCCGGCGGCCAGATCGCGCTCTGGCTGGTGATCAGCACTTGGCCTGGCCCGGCCGGCGGCAGGAAGCGGCGTACTGCCGCCGCGTCCGGCACGTTGTCGAAAACCAGCAACCAAGGCACCGCGCTGCCTGCAAGCAGCGAATGCACGTCCGCCACCGGATCACCCGTCGGCTCGCTCGCGCTGGCGAGCCCGGCCAGCCGACCGAACTCCGCCTCCAGGACCGTGGCATCCTCGGCCGGGAACTGCCACACCACGCCCATTCCGGCCGCGTGCCGGTGCGCATACTCCACCGCCAGGCTTGTCTTACCGGCTCCGCCCAACCCGTACAACGCCACCACCCGCGGCCACGGCCGATCACTGCCCGTCAGCCGGCCAGCCAGCTCCGCCAGCAACTCCTCCCGGCCGACCAGCACGTCCAGCCGCGGCGGCAACGACACCAGCCGCCGCCCGGCACCAGGCTCTGCCACCGGACCACGCGCAACCGCCGGACCATCACCGCCGGCAGAGGCCAAAGCCAGGGCCAGCTTCCGCGCGTAGCCGTCCTCGTCCAACTGCCAGCGCACGATCCCCTGCACCGAGCCCAGCTGCAGTTCCATGCCCGGTGGCAGCACCGTCGGCTCCAAGAACACCGCGACGACCGGCTTGCGCCAGTTAACCGCAGCGTTCACCTCGTTCCTCACGTTCAGCGAGTCCATCGCCCGCGGGGAGACCATCACCACAACCAGCGACGCCGCCGCCAGCGCCCGGCCGATGCTCTCTGGCCACTCCGACCCCGGATCTATCCCCTCGTCGTACCAGACGCGCGCGCCCAGCGACCGGATCCGCTCGAGCTCCGGATATACCACCGCGCTGTCCGCGTGGGCGTAACTGACGAACACGAACGACCCGCTCGGCTCGCACGCCTCAAACGGGACGGCAAGACCTGGGCCCCCCATCGACATGAACAAAACCGTAACGGCGACCTGGCAGCACCACCAGCATCAAATACCCCAACAGGTGGTATCTGTGCGCAACAGGTGAGCGCTCTGGGGCGGCAGGCGGACTGTAGACGGTCCAGGCGGGAGGCCAACCCGGCTGGTCCAGGCCGCTGGTCAGGACTCGGTGTGGTCCAAGGACTCGAAGACCGTATCGGCCAGTGCGACGCCAGGCATGTCCACCAGGTCGTAGCCGATCTCGTCGATGACCGGCGGTGCGGTGTGCTGGCCGGGCCCCGCTGCGACTACCTCCGAGTGCGCGCCGCAGCCGTGGTCGAGAGACACCACTCGGCCGTCGTCGGGGGCGTACTCGTTCGCGCATACTCCGAAGACCTGGCCAAGCGGCCCGGCAAGGCCCACCAGGAAGCCGCACGTCAGGCACGGCCCGGGGGCCGCGCGAGCGAGAGGCGTGCCTGGCCCGTGCTCACTGGAGTACCACCTGATAGCAGTGTCGTCCCTGCCGATGGCCGACAGCACTCGCGACCTTCCGGCGGCCTCGCCCGCCTCCACAGCGAGATCAGTGCGGCCGGCATCAGTGAGTTCGCTGCCCTCTTCGCTGCTGGCAACGTCGTCCCAGTCCAGCACGCCGTCGTCGCCTGCCAAGGCCGCCACGGGCGTGAGCCGCTCATCGTCGGCGGCGGCAGGCATCAGGTCGCCGACACCCAGATCGCCGGGCCGCACCCGATCGCTCCAGGGCACCCAGGGCGGGGCGAGGAGCGCCTCCGGGCCTGGCAGCAGCAGCGCCTCACTGACGGTGACGTTCTTGGCCCGCGATGCGCGGCTGACGGTCACCGCCCAGCGCCATCCCGCGTAGGCGGGGTCCAGGCAGTCGAACAGGTGCGTGGCTACCCGCTCGTCGTCGGCCTCGACGCCGCGATGCTGACCGACGCCGTCGCGCCCGGCCAGTTCTCCGGCAGCGTCACGGGCCAAGTCGACAGCTTGGGCGCAGGCTTCATCGACGGCGGCACGGGCACGTACAGGGCTCACGTTAAGTAATTGTCCCTCATCAGGCTGTGTGCACGCGAACTGGCACAGGGCGTCTTCGGGCCGCGTAGCGGCGGGCTGTGTTGTGCAGGCCCGGGGAAGCAGAATACTTGACCCATGGGAGTAGCGGCGGGGGAACGGGCGGACCGGGCCAAGCGGGCAGGCCGGTCCATCCTGTCGGCGTCGCAGCAGACTGCACGAGTGGGTGCTGGGGCCGTCCGCGGCACCGGCCGATTCGTACACAAGATCACTAGCGCGTCGGGGGCGGGCAGCACCGGCCTCGCAAGCCTGATCGAGCTGACCGCGGCGGGCAGCATCGGCGACGCGTTCGTCACGATCGCCCTGGCAGGCACGCTGTTCTTCAGCGCGTCGCTGAACGAGGCCCGGAGCCGGGTGGTGCTGGCCCTGCTGGTGACGATTGCGCCCTACGCCGCGCTCGCGCCGCTGATCGGCCCCCTGCTCGACCGGGTCAAGCAGGGCAACAGATACATCCTGATGGGAACGCTGCTGGCCCGCGGCCTGCTGTGCTGGGCCATGGCGGGCGCGGTGCAATTCAACGACGCCGTCCAGCTGCTGCCCGCCGCATTCGGCGTGCTGGTGCTGCAGAAGGTCTACACCGTCACTAAGTCCGCGGTGACTCCGCGGCTGCTCCCTCGCGAGATCAGCCTGGTAAGCGCGAATGCCAGGGCGAACCTCGGTTCGCTGATCGCCACGACGCTCGGAGCGGGGCTGGCAATCGGCATAGATGCCGTCATGGGCGGCGGCGGGGGCGGCGCCGCGTGGGTGCTTCGCGTCGGGACTTTCGTGTACTTGGCGGCCATGGTGCTCGGGATGCGACTGCCCGACCGGGTCGACGCGCTCGCCACGCCAGTCGCGGAGGCGCCGGCCGACGCCGCCGTCGGCGGCCACCCTGACCAGGGCCAAGGGGATCCGCAGGCGGCTGGCGGGCAGGCCGCCGGGCCGCGAGCGGCTGCGGCACAGCCGACGCTGCCACTGCCAGTGCGGCGCAAGCCGTTCAGCATCCCGCACCTCGGCCCCGCTGTCGCCGAGGCCATGCGGGCCAACGCCGCGATCCGCGTGTTCTACGGCTTCATGATCACGTTTCTCGCGTTCATCCTGCGCAGCGAGCGATTCGGCCACATCTCGCATGAGGAGGCGCTGGGCGGGCTGGCCGTGGCGATCGCCGTCGGGGGCATGCTCGGCACCGGTATCGGCTCTGCGCTGCGCTCCCGAGGACCGCAGTTGATCATCTACAGCGTCTTCACGCTGACGACGCTGCTCACGGTGGCGTGCGCGATGATGTTCTCGCTGTGGACCGTGCTGCTCGTCGTGCTGGCCGCCTCGATCGCGCAGACCCTGGTGAAGGTGGCGCTCGACTCGATCCTGCAGCGAGAGATCGCCGATGAGACCCGCTCGTCTGCCTTCGCGTTCTCCGAAACGGTGCATCAGCTCGCGCTGGTCGCCGGGAGCCTCATCGGCGTGCTGCTGTCGCTCACCGGCAGCGGTTTCGCCGGCCTGACCACCGGTGCCGTCTGCCTGGCGCTCACACTCTGCGTGCTGCTGCTGCGCCGTCGGCGGCGCATCCTGAGTTCACAGCTCGCGGGCGCGGGTCCCGGCAGGTAGCCGCGGACCGGCAGGGTCAGCCCTCTAGGTCCGTGGCCACCGCGCGGAGCACCGCCGCAATCTTCTTGGCGTCCCGGGGGTCCGGATGCTTCGACCGGCGGTATGAGTTCGAGACGCCGTCAAGCAGCTTGATCAGATCCTCGATGATGATGACCATCTCGTCCGGGTCCTTCCGGCTGACCTTGGCGACCGTGGGCGGCGGCTCAAGGACCCGGACCTGCAACGCCTGCGTGCCGCGGCGGCCTTCAGCGACGCCGAACTCCACTCGCTGACCCGGCTTGAGTGATGTCCCAGCGGGTTCAAGGGCCGTGGAGTGCACGAAGACTTCGCCACCGTCGTCGCGGGTGAGGAAGCCAAAGCCCTTGTCGGCGTCATACCACTTGACCTTGCCAGTAGGCACGAGCGAGACCTTACACGAGGAGGAACGATGTGGTTGCGCGCGAAAAAAGGGCGCGTCAGTAAGGCTATCGGTACCAAGCGGCTTCCCGCGTCTTGAGCAGCACGACTTCGGATCCAGACTCCGCCCGCTGCAGCCGACCAGGGATCGCGGTTACCCTTCGATACCCCGAGGCAGGCCGCCGGACACCTGCTATGTCGCAACGCCTCAGGACACTTTGTGGGGTTTGTTCCACGGCGGCGTCTTCGGCGGCCGCCTGCCGTGCATCGCGCGCCAGGCCAGGTAGGAGGCACCTGCGAGGGCGGCGGCCCGGCTCAGCACGTCGGCGAAGAGCCAGCCGTCGTGCACGTCGTGCCCTACCGACGCAGCGCCGGTCAAGCACACACCTGCCACGGTGCCGACGATGGTCACCAGCACTGGCAGCGCGAGACCAAGCCACTTGTCCCGTCCGTCCCACACGCGGGAGGTAACCGCCACGACCGCACCCAGCAGCCAGACCGGAGGGAACGCGGCCCCGCCAATGCCGAGCAGGACGGCGGCCGTCGACTCGACCGGCTGTCGGCGGAACCGGTCTACCCC
>JASHTT010000562.1 GCA_030040415.1 Streptosporangiaceae bacterium
ATCGAAGGTCACGCCGCTGCCCGGCGCGTGCCGGCCAGACGGCAGGGTGCAACTCGAACCGGAAGCGCTGCAGGTCACGGACACCCAGTCGCTGTCGAACAGCGCCAAGACCGCCCGTTCGCTCGGCTACACAGGGGCGGGCGTGACAGTGGGCTACATCGCCGACGGCATCGACATCGACAACGTCAACTTCATCAGGCCCGACGGGAAGTCGGTGTTCGTCGACTACAAGGATTTCACGGGCGAGGGCACGGACATCAGCAGCGGCGGTGGCGGCGAGGCGTTCCTGGACGCCAACTCGATAGCCGGCCAGGGCCGGCACGTCTACAACGTGCAGGACTTCAGCGTGCACCCGCTGACGACCGGCGTCTGCAACATCCGGATCGAAGGCGTCGCTCCGGGCGCCAACCTGGTCGGCATGCGGGTGTTCGGCATCAACGATGCCGGGACGACGTCGGCGTTCCTGGACGCGATCAACTACGCGACCGTGGTGCACAAAGTCAACGTGCTGAATGAGTCGTTCGGCGACAACCCCATCCCCGATACCTCGGCGAACGCGATCAAGGAGTTCGACAACGCCGCCGTCAAGGCGGGGGTCACCGTCGTGGTGGCCGCCGGAGACTCCTCGCCGGGCACCGACACGATCGGCTCGCCCGCGACCGACCCGGACGTGATCTCAGTGGGCGCTACGACGGACTTCCGCGACTACGGGGTGTCCGACGCGGCCAATGCCGATATCTTCGCCCGGACCGGCTGGCTGAACGACAACATCAGCAACATCAGCTCCAGCGGCTTCGACGCCAGTGGTTCCGGCGTCGACCTGGTGGCGCCTGGCGACGCCAGCTTCACCTCGTGCACGGCCAACGCGGCGCTGTACCCCGACTGCGCGAACTTCCGCGGCAAGCCGTCTGATGTCCAGTTCGAGGGCGGCACGAGCGAGTCCTCACCGCTGACGGCCGGGGTGGCGGCGCTGGTGATCCAGGCCTACCGGCACGCGCACGGCGGCGCGGCCCCGGCGCCCGCGCTGATCAAGCAGATCATCATGAGCTCGGCCGCGGACATCGGCGCGGCCGGCGACGATCAGGGCGCTGGCCTCCTCGATGCGTACAAGGCCGTCGAGCTCGCGCTGTCCTACCACGTTCGCAAGGCCGTTGGCGACACGCTGCTGACGACCGTGGACAAGGTGTCCGGGCTGAACCCGTCGGCCAGCTCGCCGGGCCAGATCGACATCCAGGGCGAGCCCGGTAGCCCGGAGAGTGCGACGTTCACCGTGCAGAACACCGGCTCCGCGAGCCAGACCGTGCGCATCTACACCCGAACCCTCGGCGCGGCCCCCGTGCACTACGGCTCGATCGTGATCAGCAACAGCAGCAGCAAGCACTTCGTCGACTTCGACGGGTACAAGAACAACTACGGTGAGGTGCACTTCACCGTGCGAGCCGGGAACCGGCTGAACGTGACGATGTCCTATCCGGGCAAGCTTGGCCAGTACCCGCTGTCCATGGACCTGATTGACCCCAAGGGCCAGTTCGCCGCGTACTCGCTGCCACAGGGCGAGAGCGACGACGCCAACCTGACGGTCACCGACCCGATGGCGGGGCAGTGGACCGCGGTGATCTTCGGGCCGGTCGGCGGCGGCGCGCTTGACGGTGTTACCGGGACGGTGCACTACCGGATCAGCACGCAGTACTTCCACTCGCTGGGCAAGCTCAGCGCGAGCTCGGTCAAGCTAGCCCCGGGCGAGTCCAAGACCGTCACGCTAACCGTGGGCACGCCTGCCACGCCCGGTGACGAGGCGGGCTCGGTCGTGCTGAACGCCGGGAACGGGGCCAGCACGATCCCGGTGCTGTTGCGCAGCTACGTGCCGGTGACCTCGTCCAGCGCCGGTCACTTCTTCGGTGAACTCAGCGGCGGCAACGGCCGCGGCGCCGGCGTATTCGCCTATTACCAGTTCGTGGTGCCCGCGGGCAGTCCTGCGATCAGCGCGTCGGTGAAGCTGGACAACGACCCGTCGGACCTGGTCGACACGTTCCTCATCGACGGCAACGGGCAGATCGCGGGCTACGGCTCGAACTACTACGTGTCGAACAGCTCGACCGGGTACACCACAGAGCTGACGTCGGCGGCGTTCACGACCGACCCGCTTGCGGGTACCTGGACGCTGGCCGTCGAGTTCGTCGACCCGACCGGGGGCAACGAGACGGTCGACCCATACAACGGCACGATCAGCCTGACGCCGGGAGCGACCATCAGCGGCGCTCCGTCGGGCACGATCACGACCGGCACCACCGAGACCTTCCCGGTCACGATCACCAACAAGAGCGGGGCCACCGAGGACTTCTTCCTCGACCCGCGCATCGACGGCGCACAGACCAGTTACAAGCTTGCCTCACTGACCACCAGCAAGACGAGGGTGCCGTTCTTGGTGTACGACGAGCCGCCGGTGTGGCTGGTACCGTCGCTGACCAGCAGCCTGACCGTGTCGGCCAAGGCGACGTCGAGCACTGCCAAGTCGCACAAGCCGTTCCCGTTCACGTTCGACGCCACCCCGACCATCGGCGATCCCGACGTGCCGTCGTTCTCGCCAGGGTCGTTCACCGGCTCGACCAGCCCGTCGCTGACCGTGAGCTCGACGGGCAGCGACGGCCCCTTGACGCCGGGCGTGTGGGAGACGGTTCCCGGCCCGGCGGCCAGGGACGGTTACGGTACTAAGCCCATCGGGGAGTCGGAGACAGTGGCCTTCTCGGCGAGTGTCGAGACGCAGCCGTTCGACTCCGCGATCAGCTCGCCGATTGGCGATCTCTGGGAAGCGGCGCTAGATCCGGCGGTGCTCAGCCAGTTCGACCCGATCATCCTCGGCCCAGGCAAGAGCGCGACCATCGATATAGCGGTCACGCCCACCTCGTCCAAGGCCGTATCCGGCACGCTGTATCTGGACGACGCCGTCGAGATCGTCTACCCCGCCGAGCAGCTAGCGGGCGGCGAGATGGCTTCGGAGAGCTATTCGTACAAGTAGCTGGGGTGCGGGCTCGCGCCAGTTAGGGCGCGGTGGTGCCGGTCCGGCCGTACTTGTCTTCGAGCCTGACCACGTCTTCGCGCCAGCCCGGCTGGGCAGTGGATACCTCCGCGAAGGTCAGGTCGGTGATCGCGGTGATCCGGTGCAGCGCTCCCGGCGGGAGGTGGATGGTGTCTCCGGGCCCCAGGTGCTGGCTGGTCAGTGCGTCCGCCGCCGGGCCGTACTCCACCAGGGCTGCACCGGACAGGACGACGCTCGTCTCTTCCTTGTGCAGGTGGTACTGGAGGCTGAGGGAGTGACCAGCGGTCACATGGATGATCTTGCCGACGTACTTGCCCTCGGCGGCGGCGAAGATGTCCTCGTGACCCCAGGGCTTGTCCTGCCTGGCAGCCCGGTAGACCGCGGCGTGCGGGTCTGATCCTGCCGAGTTGCCATTCTGCGCGCCGGTGGTCACCGTGGGCCCTCCCGTGTCCTGTTGGGTTCGAGCAACTGCCCGACCATCTTAGTGATCTACCAGGTCCGTCTGGCCGGCCGGGCGGAGCTGGCGCAGCCGCCCGGCTGCCGCCGCGAGCACCTCGTCGCGCTTGCAGAAGGCAAACCGTACCTGGGCGCGTCCGGCCTGCCGGTCGTCGTAGAACACGACGTTAGGCACGGCGACAACGCCGCACCTGCGCGGCAGGTCGCGGCAGAAAGCCAGCCCGTCGGACTCACCGAGGCTGCCGATGTCTGTCGTGACGAAGTAGGTTCCGTGCGGTATGAAGACGTCGAACCCGGCCTCCGACAGGCCGGCCGACAGCACGTCGCGCTTGCGGCGCAGGCTGTCGGCCAGGCTGGCGTAGAACTCGTCGGGCATGGCAAGCCCGGCGGCGATCGCGTACTGGAACGGCCCGCTGCTCACGAACGTGAGGAACTGCTTGGCGGTCTTCACCGCGGTCACCAGCTCAGGGGTGCCGGTGGCCCAGCCGACCTTCCAGCCCGTGAACGAGAACGTCTTACCCGCGGAACTGATGGACACCGTGCGATCGCGCATGCCCGGCAGGGTCGCGATCGGGATGTGCTGGCCGTCGAAGACGATGTGCTCGTAGACCTCGTCGGTCACCACCAGCAGGTTTCGCGCCACGGCAAGCTCGGCGATCGCTGTCAGCTCCTCCCGGCTGGCTACCATGCCCGTCGGGTTGTGCGGCGTGTTCAGCAGGATCAGCCGGGTGCGGCTCGTCAC
>JASHTT010000563.1 GCA_030040415.1 Streptosporangiaceae bacterium
GAACAGGGTGATCTTCCGTTCTGGCTGCGGCTCGGCCAGCTCCGGCTGAGTTTGCGGCTGCGGCGGAACTGGACGCAGCGGCATGGTGCCGAGCGCCTGCTCGATGATCGCCTTGATAGGTGCCAGCCCAGTTCCGCCGGCCACGCACAGCAGGTCCCGATCGCCCGGAGCCAGCGTCATGTCTCCTCGCGCGGCACCGAGCACGACGCTGTCGCCGATGGCGGAGTGATACACGAGCGTATTGCTGACCAGACCACCTGGTACCGCGCGCACGTGCAGCTTGAGGAGCCCGCCAGGACGCGGCGAGTTCGCGATCGAGTAGGTCCGCCAGATCCGCGGCCACTTGGTGACCTGAACGGGCACGTACTGGCCGGGCCGATACGGAAACAGCTCACCCGGCCGCAGGGTCAGTACCGCCACCCCGGGGGAGCGCAGCTCACGGCCGACGATCTCGGCCACCCACCACGGCGGCGCCTGCGCGGCATCGCTCTCAGCTGCTTCCCGCATGCTCGATGAGAAGTAGCTGAGCGAGTTGTCCCAGGCCGCCTCCATATCCGTCGTCCAGTTGCTGCTGGAATAGCGCATCACCGTGTCGCGCAGCGCGGCGAAGAATGCCTCGTGGTGCCTGTCCGTCACACCGAATTTGCGGTGATCCCGGCCGAGCCTGGCCAGCATCTCCGTGCATTCTGCCCGGTTGTCGAGCCTGGCGACGAGTTCGGTCAGTGTCCCGAACAAGCTGTGCCGGAGCGTCGCCATACCGGTCGGGAATAGGTAACGCATTTCTGGGTTCACGACGAAAAGCCGTGCATAAAGGTATTCGATTGCCGTCGGCCCTGCCGACAGTAGCTGAGCGAACGATTCCTTAACAAGTCGTGCATCGGACTCGGGCGTACCGGCGTAATTCTCTGTCACTGCGCCGCCGCGCGCGTTCTCGCTGCCCGGTGGTCGGCCGACGGCTGGCTCGCCCGTGCCTGGCGCGGGCTGCCGGACGGAAAGGTCATCCGGTAACCGCGTCGCGCCGGTGGTTCGGCTTGCGAATGGCCTGCCATGCAGCCCAGCAGCATCGCAGGCGCAGTCGGAATGCGGGATTCCAATGTCAAGAGCGATTGCCACTGCGTTAGTGTCGCATCGCCACCTGATGCATACAACCCAATTCCACCAGGAACTTCTAATGAGTACGCAGTGTTACAGAATGCTGTTCACCGGGGCTGTCAGCATGACTCCGGACATGGTATTTATTACCTGCATTGTGGACTTGTCGGCACGCAGCGGCCACCCTGTTCCGCAATGACGCGGTAGCGCAACCGATTGCAGCGATTACGCAGCGTCGCCAGGCTCTCAGGTGGCCGCTGAGATGTTCACCGCCTGGTCGCCGTAAGCTCGTCGCGATGGTCGTCAGCGAGCTGGTCTGGGACATGGATGGCACGCTGCTGGACTCCACCCAGGCAGTGCCCGCAGCGTTCATCGCGGCGGTGCGCGATCTGGGCGGGCCTTCGCTGGACGCCACGCAGGTAGTCGACAGCTACCCGCGCGGAACGCCCGAGGTTATCCTGGCCCACTTGCTAGGGCGCGACCTGCGGCCCGGCGAGGCCGAGTGCTACTACGAGGCGCTCGAAGGCGTGAGCGTGCGGCCGTATCCCGGAGTGCAGGATGCCCTAGCTAGGCTGCGGGCGCTCGGGCGCGTGGTGGCCGTGTTCACCGGCGCCAGCACGCGGGCTGCCGCCATGCTGCTCCGCTCTGCGGGAGTGCTTCCCGACGTCCTCATCGGCGGCGACCAGGTCCGGCGACCGAAGCCGGCGGGTGACGGTCTCGTGCTCGCGGCCGGGCGCCTTTCCGTGACCGCAGCCGAACTGGCCTACATCGGCGACTCGCCGCTTGACCTGCGCGCAGCGGCTGCCGCGGGCAGCCTGGGCGCCGCTGCGGCCTGGGGGCACCAGTTCGATCCGGCAGAGCCGGCCGCCTGCACGCTGGCCTCGCCGGGGCAGGCTGTGACGCTGCTCGGCCGCTGAGCCAGCAAGGCCGCTCTCGGCCAGCAGGGTGCGGCGGCAGGGTGGGCAGGCAGCGTCCGGGGTTGGGGCGCTGGCCGGGTGTCAGAGCGGAGATGTGTACCCGGAGAGCCAGTGCTCCTTGAGCCAGAGCACGGCGCCGGTCCAGGCTCCGGTGACCTCGAGCACGCCGACCGTGATCAGCATGATGCCGCCGATCCGGGTGATCAGCCTGGCGTGACGTCGCGCAAACCCGAAGACGCTCACGCCGCGCTGGAATGCGAAGGCCACGATCAGGAACGGGATCCCGAGGCCCAGGCCGTACACGAACGCGAGCAAGCCGCCGCGGAACGCCGTGCCGCTGTTGCTGCTCAGCAACAGCACGGCGCTCAGGGTCGGCCCGATGCAGGGCGTCCAGCCGAGCCCGAACAGCACGCCGAGAAGCGGCGCGCCGGCCAGCCCGGCGCGCGGCCGGAACGACGGCCGGAAGATCCGTCCGGCGAAGTTGAACCTGTCGAAGGCGCCCATGAACAGCAGGCCGAGCGCGATGATGACGCCGCCGAGCACCTTCGTGATCACTGCCGAGTGGCTTGCGAGGGCGTCGCCGATGCTGCTGACCGTGATGCCCTCGAGCGAGAACAGCACGGAGAAGCCCAGCACAAACAGCAGCGTGCCCAGCACGACACGGCTGCGCGGCGAGGCCTGGCTGGCTTGTGGCTGTCCCCCGCCGGACGTGATGGCACGGGTGGCAACCGCGCCAGCGCCTACGGCGCTGCCCAGCGAGGCGCTCGTAGCGGTGGCCGACTCCGTGCGCTCCGTGGTGGCCACCTCTGCCGCATCGCCGCTGTTCTGGGCAACAGCGTGCTGCGCCTCGGGCTGGATAGACGTGCCCGACATCCCGGTCACGTACGAGAGATAGCCAGGCACCAGCGGCAGACAGCATGGCGACAAAAACGTGATCGCGCCCGCCGCGGCCGCGACCGGGATGGCCAGGAGCACGGGCCCGGACAGCACCAAGTGCTCTACGCCAGTGCTCATCGCCGGCCTCAACGCCTCCAGTATCTGACCCACGGGGCCCCCGCGGTCGGCTCTAAACCTACCCGTAATCGGCTAGCCGGACAGCGCCGGCCAGTGCATCGGCCACGTGCTGGCCCGCTGCGGCATTCGGCACAGCCGCGGCAGCGGCCCGGATGGCCGCGTCCGCGGACTCGGTCCGGGCGGGCAGCAGCGGCAGCCGGACCGCCGGGCTAGGGATCTCGCCGAGACGGTGCAGCGCGGCCTTGATGACCGCCGGGTTGGGTTCGGCGAACAGCCGTCTGGACAGCGGTGCGAGCCGGTGACCGAGGTCCCTAGCCTCGGCCGCGTGCGCCGCACGCCAGGAGCCGACGAGCCGGGCGTATTCGGCCGTGCACAGGTGCGCGGACGCGAGGATGGCCCCACCGGCCCCGAGTGCGAGCAGCGCCGGGGCGTACAGGTCATCGCCCGCGAGCACGGTAAACCCGACAGGCAGGCGGGCCGTCGTCAGCTCGGCCATCATCAGCACCGTGTCGGCGTCGATGCAGCCCACCGCGTGCTTGACCGCGACGATCCCAGGCAGGTCGGCGAGGCGCAGGAGGTCTTGCCAGCCGAGCTGCTGGCCGGTGCGGTACGGGATGTTGTAGACGACGAGGGGAACGTGACTGCTCGCGGCCAGCGCGCTGAAGTGCGCGAGCACGCCATCGGCGCCGGGGCGGCTGTAGTAGGGCACCACAACGAGAGCCGCGCGAACCTCCGGCCACTCGGCGAGCGCCGCCACCGCCTGCGCGGACCGGCTGGTGTCGTTCGATCCTGCGCCGGCGATCAGCGGCGCCCCGCGCTCCCGGCAGACTCTGGCACACACGTCCAGGACCACGCGGCGTTCCGGCTCGGTAAGCGTCGTGGCCTCGGCGGTAGTGCCAAGGGCCACGAGCCCGGCGGCCCCCTGGTCGAGCACGCGCCGGGCCAGCCGCTCGAGCGGCCCGGCTGCGACCTCGCCCGCCGCGGAGAAGGGCGTGATCAGCGGCACGAACAGGCCGGCAAGGTCTGTCACTGGCGGCGGTGCGGTGTCGCTCATGCGGCTATCTTCGCCGCTGCGATAATGAAGGTATAGTTCACGTTTCTTCGTAAACGCATAAGCTGAGCTAATGCTCGATGTCCGCAAGCTGCGGTTGCTCAGGGAACTCAGCAGGCTGGGCACCATCGCCGCGGTGGCCGAGGCGCTCAGCTACACGCCCTCGGCCGTATCTCAGCAGCTCAGCGCGCTGGAACGGGAAGCCGGCGTGCGGCTCATCATGCGCTGCGGCAGGGGGGTGCAGCTGACTGCGGCGGGCGCCGACCTGGCGGAGCGAGCCGACTCGCTCCTTGCCTTGCTCGAGCAGGCGTCGGCCGCACTGGCCGCGGCCAGCACCGAGCTGGCCGGCCAGCTGCGGATCGGTGCGTTCCAGACTGCGGTCCGCGCGCTGCTCCCCGCCGCGCTCGTCATGCTTGGTGCCGAGCACCCGGGGCTCGAGCTCCGCGTCACCGAGATCGATCCGGCGGACGCGCCAGACGCGCTGCGGACCAGGTCGCTCGACGTCGCGCTGGTGCACGACTACGACTCGGTGCCTGCCGTGGCCGACCCCGCGCTGGAAACCGAGCCCCTGCACACCGAGACTATCTTTCTAGCCTCGGCGCAAGCGTTCAGCGGCGGCCAGCAGGACCCGGCGCGCGCGTCCGATCCCGTGCAAGGCTGCAGCGCGCTGCCCTGGATCACCGGAACCCCAGGAACGCTGTGCCACCTGGTGGCAGTGCGGCTGTGCGAGGCGAAGGGCTTCACGCCGCGGATCCGGCACCACGCCGATGACTTCGCGGCGGTGCTGGCGCTAGTGGCAGCGGGGCAGGGGGTGGCGATCGTCCCGGAGCTGGCGCTGGCCGAGACCCCGGCCGGACCGGTGCGCAACCCGGCCGGGGTCGTGCTCACAAAGCTGCCCGTCCGCAGGCGCACGCTGATCGCATACCGGGTCGGCGCGGCAGGTCATCCGGCGGTCGCCGCCTGCGTCAGCGCGCTCCGGCGGTCGGTCAGCGCTGCACAGCCGGCGTGACGCCCCGGGTCGCCCTGCGCCGCAGGACGGCCCGCTCGGCCGCCGTCCAGCTCGTGGTCGTCAGCAGGTACAGGCCGGCCGCCAGCGGCACGAAGGCCGCGACGACCACCGTCGAGTACGGCAGGAGTCGGCCCAGCGCACCGAGCGGACCGGCTGCTCCCGTGGTGGTAGCAGCTGTGGTGGTAGTAGCTGTGGTGGTTCCAACCGTGCTTGCTGCGGCTCGGGTGGTTCGCACTGTGACGAACGCGATGGCCGCCAGCAGCCCGAACAGGCCCAGAAAGAGCAAGCCCTGGGTGCTTGCCGGCCCGGCGCCGGTCAGCCAGTGGCTGCCAAGCGGCGTGGCGAGAAGGCTCCGGCTGAGCAGGACGTTCGGCCTTCCGTCAACGGTTCTCGACAGGAACAGCCGGTACATGATGCTGAAGAACGGCAGCTGGAGTAGCAGCGGCAGGCACCCGGCTAGCACGCCGCCCGCTTCGTCACGGTAGAGGGCAGCGAGTTCTGCCTGCAGCCGTTCCGGCTGCCCGGCGAACCGGGTGTTCAGGTCTGTCACCTTCGGTTGCAGCGCGGACATCCTCGCCTGGCCGCGGAATCCGTAGTAACTGAGCGGCGTGAGCAGCAGCCGGACCGCCATGGTGAAGGCCACGATCGCTGCGGCCGTTGCGAGGCCGCCAGGCATCGGAGCGAGAAACTGGGCAAGAGCGGATACAAGGTGATAAGCGGCGCCTACAGGCGCGGCAAAGATGGCGTCGAGCACGGTGCCCTCCAGCAAGTTGAGGTTTGCATTGACCGCTGGAGGCGACCGCAGGACAGTCGCGCTGCTTACGCCGACGGGACGGATGCCACCGGAGTTGGTGGTGCAAGCGCGTACAGATGCGCGGAAAGTCAGGCGGCCGCCGGGGCCGCCGAGGGCGCTCTTGGCCGGCTACGCCCTGGCGCGTCCGGATTTAGCTGCCGCTGGAAGGCAGCCCCCCAGGACTTCCGCTGCAGGGCGACCGCGCGCCTGATGACGGGTGCTGCCGCTGTGAGGTCGCCCAGCCAGGCCGACTGAGCAAGGACTGCCAGGACCGCGGCGGCCAGTGCGACGGTGGCGAGCGCTACCAGCGCCGAGGGCGCGCCACCGTGCCACAGGAGTTGCCAGCGCGCGGCGAAGGCGACGCATGCCACGACGAGAACGTCGGCCATGGCGGTCGTCCTGAATGCCGCGATAAGCCGTGCCGTCACCCTGTCAACTGTACGCTCAGCCAGCCCGCCGAACCGCGGCTGAGCGCAAGGGCGTCAGCGGGATCACTCTCGTCGGGTGATGGCGTCACCCTGGCGGGGTGCATAGCGTCGGGTTGAGAAGCCAGGGTGGCTGGCGTGCATGCCTGCCCTGGAACGGCGACGAGGGTAGCCCCACGGCGACCGCAAGGTCAGAGGGGAGTGCTATCGATGCGCAAGCGACCGCAACAACCCGAAGGTTCGCAGTCCGGACCGCAGGACATACAGCGTGGTACTGGCGCGCCGGGTTCGACATCCGGCGCGACGGGTGCATCGAGTGCCGGCATGCAAGATACGGGTAGCTACCAGCAGCCGGACACCGGGTACCAGCAGCAGGGCGGCACGTACCAGCAGGGAGCTACGTACCAGCAGCCGGCCGGCAGCTACCAGCAGGGCGGCACGTACCAGCAGCAGGGCGGCCAGATGGAGCCATACGGCCGGGGTCAGGATTACGGCACATCCGGCGACTATGGCCGGCCGACACCGAGCAGGCACGGCGCGGGCCTGGCGATACTGGCCGGGTCGCTAGCCTTCCTTGAGGGGCTGGCGTTCGTGATCCGCGGCCACTACTACCGCTATACAGTGGCCGGCTACGCCTACCGGTGGACCCTGCACGGCTGGGGCTGGGTGCTCCTGATACTCGGCGCGATTCTGGTCGCGGCCGGGGTCAGCCATCTCCTCGGCATCAAGGGCAGCCGGCACTTCGCGGCGGCGGTCGCGGTGATAACTGCCGTCGTGGCGTTCCTGACCATCTTCTACTCGGTGATCTGGGGCATCCTCGTGCTAGCCGTCAGCGCGTTCGCGGCCCATGCCCTGCTCAGTCAGCGAGACGATGAGCGCTACGGCGCTGGCGGCGGGTCTGCGGGCTACGGTGGCAGCGCGGGCCAGCAGAGCTACCAGGGCACTAGCCAGCGCGACGAGGCCATGGCGGGTCAGGGAGGTTCGCATCGCCGGATGTTAGGTGCGTCCTGCCTGCCGCGACCCGAGCCCTGGTCCGTCCCTGCGAACCAGGGCTGCTGGTCGCCGGCTGCGGGTAACGGGCCGTTATTAGCCTTGCCGGCCAGGCTGGGGCTAACCGGGCGGGCAACTGGGTGGGCCAGATGGGGGGAACTGAGTGAGCTCACGAGGGCGGCGAAAGGCTGGTTCGGCTGCTGGCACGGCGACCGACCAGCAGCCGGCCGGTTATCCGGCCCAGCAGTCGGGTGGCTATCCGGCCGGTGCGCGAGAGGCCGGGTATTACCCGGACGCTGAACGGCACGCGACCGCCGCCAAGGTGGGAGCCAGGCTGGCCGGAGTCCTGATGATCATCTCCGGGCTCTACGGGTTCATCGTGGGGCTGGGCTTGATCCTCCGCGGCGCCTTCTACGCCGTCAGCGGCAACTACGAGTATCACTGGACTGCCCGGGGATGGGGGATCACGGAACTGGTACTCGGGGTCGTCCTCGTGTGCGCCGGTTTCTGTCTGCTGCTCGGCATGCTGTGGGCGCGCATCGTCGGGATCGTCGCGGCAGCGTTCAACGCGATCTCGGCGTTCATGTTCCTGCCCCGGGCACCGGTGTCATCGATAGTGCTCGTGGCGCTCAACCTGTTCATCATCTGGGCGATCGTGCACTACCACCACCGAAGCCTGCTCGTGTGACACTAGCTTCGCCGGGGCCGCGCGGCAGCCCCGGGGCTGGCGTGAGCCCTGCGGATCCCGTCGCGCTGCTGCGCAGCCGCGGATACATCGTCCTGCTGCTGCTCGCCGCGATTGTCGGTGTCCCTGTCGCGGCGGTGGCGTGGGGGTTCCTCGCGCTGGTCAGCAAGCTGCAAGGCTGGCTGTACACCGACCTGCCGAAAGGACTCGGCTTCGCTGCCGCCCCCGTCTGGTGGCCGCTTCCGCTGCTCGCGCTGGCCGGGCTGCTGGTCGGGCTCGCCATCAGGTACCTGCCGGGCACCGGCGGTCATTCACCCGCAGACGGGCTTCAGCCGGGCGCACCCACCCCGATCGAGCTTCCCGGGGTCTTCATCGCCGCACTGGCCACCCTCAGCCTGGGCGCGGTGCTCGGCCCCGAGGCGCCGCTCATCGCGCTAGGCGGCGGACTATCTGTGTGCTTTGTTCGGCTTCTTAAGCGTGATGCTCCGGCGCAGGTCAGCACCGTACTGGCCGGGGCCGGGAGTTTCGCGGCGATCAGCACCTTGCTCGGCTCGCCTATCATCGGCGCGTTCCTGCTCATGGAGATGGTCGGGGTAGCCGGCGCATCGCTAGAACTGGCACTGCTACCTGGCCTGCTCGCCGCTGGCGTCGGGGCGCTCATCATGGTCGGCCTTGGCACCTGGTCGGGGCTCGGGACCTTCTCGCTGATGATCCCGCACCTGCCGCATTTTGCCAGGCCAGACGCGGTCGAGTTCGGCTGGGCCATCGTCATCGGGGTAGCCGCCGCCTTTCTCGGCACCGGTATACGAAGCCTGGCGCTGGCCGTGCGACCGCACGTCCAGGCACGCCTGGTTCCGGCCACCGTCGCGGTGGGCTTGCTCATAGCGGGCCTGGCCATTGCCTTCAGCCAGATCACCGGCAAAAGCGTGTCAGACGTCTTGTTTTCTGGCCAAGAGGCGCTCGGCCCGCTTGTGCTGCACAGCGCGAGCTACACCGTTGGCGCCCTGGTGCTGCTGCTCGCCTGCAAGTGCCTTGGCTACGCGTTGTCGATGAGCAGCTTCCGCGGCGGCCCGGTGTTTCCCTCGCTGTTCCTTGGCGCAGCAGGCGGAGTGGCCATGTCTCACCTGCCAGGTCTGTCGCTCGTCCCGGCGGTTGCGATGGGTATCGGCGCGATGTGCGCGGTCATTCTCCGGCTGCCGTTCACCTCGGTGGCGCTAGCGACGCTGCTGCTGTTCTCGGACGGCGTGGCCGTCATGCCGCTGGCCATCGTTGCGGCGATCGTCGCTTACATCGGCGGCCTGCGGCTCGCGCCGACGTGGTCGGTGCCTGGCACGCCTGCGCCGTCGGCGCAGGGAGCAACCTCTGGCGGCGAGGCGGCAGTCCCCGACGCCGACTAGTGGGGGGCCGATGCCCGGCGGGGCGGCCACGACCTGGCACCCGCCAAGTCGTCGTACACGTCGCGCACGACGCCGACCGCTTGCGTCGGGTAGGCGCGTTCCCGCCGCAGATCCCGGGTGAAGGCGAGCCACCAGGTAAGAACAGCGCCGAGCCGGTTGCGGTAGCCAGTCAGGAAGGCGAGGTGGATGAACAGCCAGATCACCCAGCCTGGGAACCCCCCGATACGCAGCGGCCCGGCCTCGACGACCGCCCGGCCTCGCGCGATGTACGCGGCCGAGCCGAGGTCGTAGTAGCGGAACGGACGCACGGTGCCTTGCCCGGTCAGGTCGTGCTTGATCCGGTGACCGGCGTAATGACCCGACTGCATCGCAACTTCGGCTACGCCGGGCAGCTTGCGCAGGCTCATCACATCGCCGATCACGGAGATCTCTGGATGACCTGGCAGGGTGAGGTCGTCCTCGACGACGATCCTGCCGCACCGGTCCCGCTGCGCGCCGGTCGCCTTGGCCACCGCCGCCGCTATCGGGGGCGCTTCGACGCCTGC
>JASHTT010000564.1 GCA_030040415.1 Streptosporangiaceae bacterium
GCGGCACAGGCACGAGCTGGGGACCGCAGGTCAGCAGGTTCGCCGACAAGTACCAGGTGATCCTGCCGGACCAGCGCGGAACGGGCCGGACGACCCGGGCCGCGGACGGCTACACCACGCGGCAGCTCGCGGCCGACATGGCCGCGCTCGTCGAGCACCTCGGCCTGGGCCCGGTGCACGTCGTCGGCGCGTCCACGGGCGGTGCTATCGCGCAGTACATGGCGCTGGATCACCCGACCACGGTGCGCTCGCTCACCATGACGTCCTCCTTCGCGCGCTTCGACGCCTACCTGCGACGCGAGTTCGAGGTGCGGCGCAAGCTCGTCGCCGAGTCAGACAGGCAGACCGTGTTCTCGTGCTACGCGCTGTTCCTCTTCTCGCCGACGTACGCGCGTGAGCACCCGGAACAGGTGCAAGCGTGGGTCGACAGGGTGGTGGCGCATCCCGCGAACGATGAGGATCGTGACATCGCACTGAAGCGCATCGACATGATCGCGGCGCACGACACGCTGTCGCGGCTTGGCGAGATCCGGCAGCCGTCCCTAGTCCTTTGCGGTGACCACGACTTCTGCACACCGCTGGCGCTGTCGCAGGAGATCGCGCGCGCCGTGCCGGGTGCCGACCTGGCGATCATCAAGGACGGCGGCCACTTCATAGACCTGGAGAAGGAAGCCGACTACTTCCAGATCGTGAGCAGCTTCATCGACCGCCAGTAGCCCGTAGCGCGAGGCGCGTCAACCACGATCAGCTCGACGCCATCCAGTGCGTACGCCTGCGCGCAATTCTCGGCAGCTAATGTACGATCCAAGGAAGCATGTTCTGCAGACTGTTTCTTGGCAGGGGCCGATGAACCTCGCACGGCAATGGGTGGCGACCGACTTCGGCGGCCCCGAGGTACTGCACTTGCGCGAGGTGCCGCTTCCGGAGCCGGGACCGGGCGAGGTAAGCATCGCCGTCCGGGCCTGCGGCATGAATCCGGCCGATTACAAACATTTCGGACCGGGCCAAGACCGCGCTCTGCTGCCGCTGACGGTCGGCTACGAGGCGGCGGGCGTCGTGACCGCAGGCCATCCGAGAGCCGGAGTCACCGTCGGCGACGACGTCATCGCGTTCCAGCTCACCGGCGGCTACGCCTCGGCGATCACCGTTCCCGCCGCTGACGTCTTCGCCAAGCCCGCCACGCTGACCTTCGCGCAGGCGGCGAACCTCCTGCTGGCCGGGACGACTGCGGCGGAGCTGCTGGCCACCGCGGAGGTGACCCGCGATGACACCGTGCTCGTGCACGGGGCGGCGGGTGCCGTCGGCGTGAGCGTCCTCCAGCAGGCCAGGCTCGTCGGCGCGCGGGTGATAGGCACGGCGAGCGAGGCTGACTTCGGCGTCGTGGCAGGCTTCGGCGCTGTGCCGGTCAGTTACAAAGACGGCCTGGCGGACCGAGTGCGCGACGCCGCCCCGCAGGGCATCACCGCTGTGCTGGACACGGTGGGCAGCGACCAAGCCGTCGACGTGTCTCTCGCGCTACTCGGCGACCGGCGCAGGTTCGTCACGCTCACGGCGTTTGCCCGAGCCCGCGCTGAGGGCTTTGTGGCGATCGGCGCGAGCAACCCAGCGAGCGGCCCGTTCCGGGCGAAGGCCCGGGCCCGCATCGTCGAACTCGCCGCGGCGGGAAAGCTGACAGTGCCCGTCGCCGCGACCTTCGCGTTCGGCGACGCGAGGCAGGCCGTCGCTGCCCTCGCGGGACCACACCCGAGCGGCAAGCTGGCGCTGGTACTTGATGCCTGAAGCGGCGGCGCCACTAGCAGTTGCGCAGCTGGCAAGAGGCCAGTTCGACCTGCGGGGTGCCGTCGCCCGATGGCTGATGCAGGCGCGGGTCGCGCACCCGCCCTGGGCGCATCAGCACAGCCACGACGACTCCGGCCAGCACTGCGAATCCGGCTGCGATCAGGAACGAGAGCCGGTACCCGGCGGCCAATGATCCGGCTGCGTGCGCCGTGCGAGCGGCGGCGGCGGTTGCCAGCAGCGCGAGGCCGATGGCGGCACCGGTCTGCTGCCCGGTGGTGAACAGCGCTCCGGCGAGCCCCTGGTCCTGTGCGCGCACGCCGCTGGTGATCGCTACGGACGCCGTGGGCAGGGCGAGCCCCGTGCCGAGCGACGTCAGGATCAGACCAGGCAAGACGGCTGCCGGATACGTCGAGGTCGCTGACACCTGGGCCAGCCACAGCTGGCCGGCGGCCATGCAGCCGAGCCCGGCGAGCAGCACCTGCCAGGCAGGCATGCGGGCAAGAAGACGGCGGGTTCCGAGTGTCGACATGGCGACCACGGTCAGCGTCGACGGGACGAGCGCCAGCCCGGTGGAGACGGCGCTGAAATGCAGCACGCGCTGCAGGAACAGCGAGACGAAGTAGACGTAGCCAGCCAGGACCGCTCCGATGAAGACCATCGCGATGACGGCGGCGCGACGCGACGCGGCCGCGAATATCGCCAGCGGCAGCATCGGCGCCTTGACCGTCAGCTCGACCCGGGCGAACGCGAAGCCGAGCAGCACGGCCAGCACGACGGCACCGATGGTCGCGGCAGACCCGAACCCGTGCTGCTGCCCGTTGGTCAGCCCGAAGATCAGGCTGGCGATCGCACCGGTGACCAGCAAGGCGCCCGGATAGTCGAGCCGGGACCCGCCGGCCGGCTGAGCGGCGGGCAGCCTGCCGATCAGCGCCAGCATGACCGCGATGACGGGCGGGTTCACCAGGAAGATCGCGCGCCAGCCTAGGTACTGCGTGAGCACGCCCCCGGCGATGATCCCGGCGGTGGCGCCCGCCGCAGTTGTCGCCTGCCAGATCGCCAGCGCGCGAGTCCTCGCAGGCCCTTCCGGGTTCGTGGTGGTCAGCAGCGACAGAGCTGCCGGGGACACCATCGCCCCGGCAGCGCCCTGGATCACCCTGGACGCGATCAGCATGACCGGCCACTGCGCCAGCCCGCACGCGATGGAGGCGGCGGCGAAGACGACCAGTCCGACGGTCAGCAGCCTGCGCCGCCCGAGCAGGTCGGCCAGCCGGCCGCCCGCCAGGAGCAGCGACCCGAACGTCAAGGCGTAGCCCGTGACCACCCACTGCAGTTCGGCTGCGGCCATATGCAGGCTGTCCTGGATGTGCGGAAGTGCCACGTTCACGATGCTGAAGTCCAGTTGCAGGATGAACTGGGCGCAGCAGATGAGCGCCATGCCGCCACCGGGCCGGGGACGGCCGTCCGTGCGAGGCTGGCCGCCAGCCACCGGCGCGGCGCTCGCGCTACTCCCCCTGTCTGGTTCCGCGGAAGCTGACTCCATGGCCAACAAGTCTTACCCAACCGCGGCCCCGGCGGAACGAGCCGCGTCCGCCGTGACAAGCGTCACATATCGCGCTCGGGCCGCGGTGGTCCAGGCCGGTCCCCCCGCCAACCGCATCCGGTTCTCGCGCGTCGGAACAGTAGCCATGGCGATCGAGCATGCCTGTTCGGCGTGCCCGCAGTGGAGGAAGCCGATGCACGCAGCGACGCGGTTCCGGCGGCAGGCCGGCAGCCTGGCAGTGCTCAGCAGTGCGCTCGTACTGATCAGCGCGGGGACATTAGCCCGGCCGCCCGGCGCCGCGGCGGCGATCGCTGCGCCGCCGCAGATCAGCGGCATCTCGCCGGCGGACGGACTGCCTGCGGGCGGCGGCACGCTGACCATATCCGGCAGCGGCTATGACGGCGCAACCTCCGTCAAGTTCGGTACCGAGCAGGCCCCCGCGTTCAAGGTCGTGTCCGCCAGCGAGATCACCGCGACAATCCCGGCCGGCCACGGAAGGGTCAATGTGACGGTTACCTCGCCGCTGGGCACCTCGGCCGCGACGCAAGCCGACCAGTACGTCTACCTGGCTATGGGCACGGCTCTCGACTGGGGGTACAACAACTTCGGCCAGCTCGGCAATGGCCAGGACGGGAACTCGGCCGTCCCCGTTGCCGTGCACCTGCCCGGCGGAACCGTCGTCACCGCGACCGCCAGAGCCGGTTTTACGACCTACGCGCTGACCTCCGAGGGCACGGTCTACGCCTGGGGCCTCGGCACCGACGGCGAACTCGGCGACCGCAGCACGAGCAATTCCCCGCTGCCGGTC
>JASHTT010000565.1 GCA_030040415.1 Streptosporangiaceae bacterium
GCCGCAGCCGCCAAGTCGGCGGACCAGAGCTGCACGCTATTCATCCGCGCCACACCGGGCAATGTAACAGGGCGGCTCATCTCGCGGCAGCTACCGCTGGCTGGCTAGCTGCGCGTCCAGTTCGCCGAGCACCCGGTAGCAGGGCAGCACGCTGGCGACGCTCGCGTTCGGCTCCCGCCCTTCGCGGATCGCGGCGACGAACTCGCGGTCCTGCAACTCGATGCCGTTGGTCGACACGTCGACGTGCGACACGTCGACGGGCTCATCTTTGCCGGTGACCAGGTCGTCGTAGCGCGCGATGTAGGTGCCGTTGTCGCAGATGTAACGGAAGAACGTGCCGAGCGGACCGTCGTTGTTGAAGCTCAGCGACAGCGTGCAGATCCGTCCGGCCGGCGTCCGCAGCTGGATGGACATGTCCATCGCGATACCCAGCTCGGGGTGCACCGGGCCCTGCACGGCGTTAGCGATCTCGACATCCTCGCCTGTCTGGTACACGAACAGGTCGACCGTGTGCGCCGAGTGGTGCCAGAGGAGGTTGTCGGTCCAGCTCCGCGGCTGGCCGAGGGCGTTCATGTTCGTCCTGCGGAAGAAGTAGGTCTGCACGTCCATCTGCTGGATCGACAGCTCGCCCGCGCCGATCCGGCGGTGGATCCACTGGTGCGACGGGTTGAACCGGCGGGTGTGGCCGACCATGCAGACCAGGCCGGTCTCCTGCTGTACGTCGTTGACCTGCAGCGCGTCGGCCCAGCTGTCGGCCAGCGGGATCTCGACCTGGACGTGCTTGCCCGCGCGCATCGCCGCGATCGACTGCTGCGCGTGCAACTGAGTCGGCGTGGCCAGGATGACCGCGTCGACGTCGTCGCGGCGCAGGACCTCGTCCAGGTCGGTCGTAGCGTGCCCGACGTCGTACTTGCGCGCGACCTGCTCGGCCTGCTCCAGCCTGCGGCTGACCACCGAGGTGACGGTGACGCCCTCGATGGCCGCCAGCGCGTCCAGGTGCTTGGTGCCGAAGGCGCCAGCTCCGGCAACCGCGATCCGCATGCCTAGCCCGCTTCCTGGCCGAGTATGTCGAGCGGCTGCACGACGAGGTGGCCGATCGCGGTGTTGGATCCCGGCACGTGGTAGTGCCTGTGCAGTTCCTTCACTTCCGGCCCCATGGCACCGCGCATAATGAGCTGCATGACCAGCTCGATGCCCTCCGAGCCCGCCTCGCGCACGTACTCGAGGTGCGGGATCTGGGCGAGCGCATCGGGGTCGGTGACGAGCCTGTCGATGAACGAGATATCGAACTTCGAGTTGATGAAGCCAGCGCGCGGCCCCTGGAGCTGATGGCTCATCCCGCCCGTGCCCCACACCTGCACCGACAGATCCTCGGGGTAGCTGTGCACGGCCCGGCGGATCGCCTTGCCCAGCATGTAGCACCGGTGACCGGTGGGCGGCGGGTACTGCACGACGTTCACGGCCAGCGGGATGACGCGGGTGGGCCACGCCTCGGGCTGGCCGTAGACGAGCGACAGCGGCACCGTCAGCCCGTGGTCGACCTCCAGCTTGTACAGCAGCGTGAGGTCGAACTCGTCCAGGATCAGGGACTGCGCCAGGTGCGCGGCGAGGTCGGGATCACCCTGGACGACGGGGACCGGGCGCGGGCCGTAACCCTCGTCGGCGGGCGGGAACTCGTCGCCGCAGCCGAGCGCGAACGTGGGCACGAACTCCGGCGTGAACGCCGAGGCGTGGTCGTTATAGACCAGGATCACCACGTCGGGCGGATCCGCCGCGGCCCACTGCTTCGTCCAGTCATACCCGGCGAACAGCGGCTGCCAGTACGGCTCCTGCGTCCTGCCGTGGTCGATCGACGCGCCGATGGCGGGAACGTGACTTGTGGTCAGTCCGGCGGTGATGCGGGCCATCTCAGTTACCCTCCTGCACCGAGCGCCAGCCGTCGGGCGACCGCCCGCCGGACACCATCATCTGCTGGTATTCGTCGATCGGCATGCCGGTCATCGTGCTGACCGCCTGCAGGTAGCTCAGCCCGTCGGTGGCGAAGATCTTCGCCAGGAAATAGATGTTGCCGCCGAGGTCGAGCAGCCTGTTGTAGTCGCGGTCCAGCACCGCCTGCTTCTGTTCCTCGGTCATCGGCCACTCATCGAGGTACGCACGCTCGTCCGCCTTGAACCGCTCGCGATTCTCCGCCTTCATCAGGCTCATGCAGAACTGGTTCAGGTGGTAGCCCTGCTTGGCGCGCGCGGCGGTGAACACCCGGGTCCCTGGGATGTCGTCGAACTCTGAGGTGTAGGCGCTCATCAGGCCTCCCAGTACAGGCGCTGCGGGTTGGCGACCAGCAGCTTGTGCTGCAGATCCTCGGTGGGGGCGATGCGCGGGATCATATCGACCAGCTTGCCGTCGTCGGGCATGTGGCTCTTCATGTTGGGGTGCGGCCAGTCGGTGCCCCACAGCACCCGGTCGGGGAACGTCTGGACCACGTGCCGGGCGAAAGGTACGACGTCGGCGTAGTCCGGCGGGCCGGAGACCGACAGCCGCTCAGCACCGCCTACCTTGGACCAGACGTTCTCGTGCTCGGCCATGAACCGGAGGAACAGGCCGAATCCCTCGCCGTCCAGCGGCTGGGTCACGTCCGGGCGGCCCATGTGGTCCACGACGACCGTGGTCGGCAGGCTGGTGAACAGGTCCCAGCGCTCGGCCAGGTCGGGCGCCTCGAAGTACACGACGACGTGCCAGCCCAGCGGGGCGATCAGGTCGACGAGGCCGCGGTAATAGTCGTCGGGCTTGGGATCGACGAGCCGCTTGACGAAGTTGAACCGGATGCCTCGGACGCCCGCCGCGTCCAACTCGGCCAGCTCGGTGCCGGATACGCCGGGCCGGATAGTCGCCACGCCTCGAGCGCGGCCCTCGGCGGCGATCAGCGCATCGGCCAGTGCGCGATTGTCGCTGCCGTGGCAGGTCGCCTGGACGACCACGTTCCGGTCAAAGCCAAGGAAATCCCGCAAGGCGAACAACTGATCCTTGCCGGCGTCGGTCGGCGTGTACTTCCGCTCCGGCGCGTACGGGAAGACGTCGCCGGGACCGAACACGTGGCAGTGCGCGTCGACGGCGCCTGGCGGCGGAGCGTAGCCCGGCTTACTCGGATCCGGGCAGAACGAGAGCCAGTCGGGGTCGGGCTGGAAGGCGGGGCTCATCTACGGTGCTCGTTTCTACTGGCCTCGTGCGCGCAGGGCATTGTCGAGACGCGGGTATACCCGCCTGGCGTTGGCCTCGTACACCCTAGCGACCTCGTCGGGCGCGAGGTCAGCGGCGTCCACGTAGCGCTTGGTGTCGTCAAAGTAATGGCCGGTCTCCGGGTCGATGCCGCGGACGGCGCCCACCATCTCCGAGCCGAACAGGACGTTGCCGACGTCGATGACCTGCAGCAGCAGGTCTATGCCCGGCTGGTGGTAGACGCAGGTGTCGAAGAAGACGTTGCGCATCACGTGCTCGGTGAGCGGCGGCTTGCCGAGCAT
Source organism: Streptosporangiaceae bacterium (assembly GCA_030040415.1). Lineage (GTDB taxonomy): Bacteria > Actinomycetota > Actinomycetes > Streptosporangiales > Streptosporangiaceae > JAJYUU01. The sequence goes on from JASHTT010000565.1 coordinate 3,516, forward strand.
GTCGGCGAGCCCGCGGTAGCGGCCCCAGTGGTAGGGAACCGCGCCGCCGCCGTGCGGGATGACCAGCCGCAGGCCGGGGAAGTCGGCGAACAGGTCGCCTTGAATGAACTGCATGAACGCGGTCGTATCCGCGTTGATGTAGTGCGCGCCGGTGGCGTGAAAGTTCGGGTTGCAGCTGCTGGACACGTGCACCATCGCGGGCACGTCCAGCTCGACCATCTTCTCGTAGAAGGGGTACCAGTACCTGTCGGTGAGCGGCGGGGATGTCCAGTTGCCGCCGCTCGGGTCCGGGTTGAGGTTGCAGCCGACAAACCCCAGTTCCAGCACGCACCGCTCCAGCTCGGCGATCGACGACTTCAGGTCCGCGCCGGGGGACTGTGGGAGCTGGCAAACGCCGACGAACGTTTCGGGGAACAGCCCGACAACGCGGGCTATGAGGTCGTTGCATGCCCGCGCCCATTCGCCGCTGACCCGCTCGTCGCCCTCGTGGTGCGCCATGGCCGACGCGCGGGGCGAGAAGATCGTCATGTCCGCCCCGCGTTCCCGGATGAGCCGGAGCTGGTTCTGCTCGATCGATTCGCGGATCTCGTCGTCGGAGATCGCCGGGTAGGCGGGTGACGGCTGACCCTCGCGGTAGGCCGCGAGCTGGCTCTCGCGCCACTTGTTGTGCTGCGCCGGGGCCGTCGTGTAGTGGCCGTGACAGTCGATGATCATGCAGGGCTCCACACCGACGAGGGGACGAAGACTTCACCGCGCATCAGCAGCCGGGCGGTGCGCAGCAGGGCAGACCTCGTCACCCGGACCGCGCCGTCAGCTGCCGCGGTTACCTCGAGTGTGACCGTGAAGAAGCCCGTCGGGTGCTCGACCTCGACGTCGGTCGACCCTGCCAGGTTGTCCGGCAGGACGGCGATGTCGCGTGCCACGGACCCGGGCAGCATGCATGCGGTGGCGACAGACACGGCGCCGAACACGCCGATCGCCTCGTGCACGCGGTGCGGGATGAATGTCCTGGTAGACACGGCGCCGCCGTGCGCTGGCGCGGAGAGCAGGCTCATCTTCGGCACCGTGTTGTTCGTGACGTCGCCGAGGTTCATCATCGGGCCGGCGGCCAGCCGGATCGCCTCGACCCGTTTGCGCAGTTCGTCGTCGGCCTCGAGTTCGGCAGGCGATTCCTGCCCGGTCAGCCCGAAGTCGGCCGCCGCCAGGCAGACCACGGGCATCCCGTTGTCGATGCAGGTCACCCGCGTGCCCTCGATGACGTCGGTGACGTTCCCGGTCGGCAGCAACGCGCCGCAAGTAGAGCCCGCGACGTCGGCGAACTCGATCGGTATCGGCGCATGGCTGCCGGGCACGCCGTCAATGCGCGCTGTCCCGTCGTAGCAAACCAGCCCGCCCGGAGTCTGCACGGACGCGATGGCCAGGTTCTGCGTGTTCCGCATCCAGATGCGCACCGGGGTCACTGCGCCGCCGGCGGGCACCAGCCCCTGCTCGATCGCGAACGGCCCGACGCCGGCCAGCATGTTGCCACAGTTCTGATTGTCTGAAACCTCCGGACGGTCGGGCCACACCTGCAGGAACAAGTACTCCACGTCTGCGTTGTCGCGCGACGACAAGCTGACCACTGCGACCTTCGAGGTCAGCGGGTGAGCGCCGCCCATGCCGTCGATCTCCCGCGGGTCCGGCGAGCCCATGGCGGCCAGCAGCACTGCATCCCGCGTCGCCGCATCGGCGGGCAGGTCATCTTCGAGGAAGAACAGCCCCTTGGAGGTGCCGCCGCGCATTGCGGAGCAGCGGATGGCCGTCTGGGTTGGCCGCAGCGTCATGACCCGTCCGCGTAGTCCACGTACCGCAGTCCCTTGCTGGCCAGGCGGCCGCGCATGTCGTACAGGTCGAGGCCAAGCTCGCCGTTCGCCAGCCGCTCGCGCTTGGACGCTTCGTTTGCCTCGCGGGCTTCTGCGGCCGCCAGCACGTCCTTTGCCTGCTCGCGCCGCACCACCACGACGCCGTCGTCGTCGGCGATGACGACGTCCCCCGGGTGGATCAGCACGCCCGCGCAGACCACCGGGGTCTGCACGTTCCCTGGTGTCTCCTTCACGGTGCCCTGGGCGTAGATCACCTTTGACCAGACGGCGAAGCCCATCTTGGTCAGCGAGGCGACGTCCCGTACGCCGGTGTCGAGGACCGCGCCGCGGACGCCGCGCGCGCGAAGGCTCTCGGCCAGCAGGTCGCCGAGGTAGCCGTCGTCGCACGGGCTGGTCGGGGCAACGACCAGGACGTCGCCTGGCTGCGCTTGCTCGACGGCGACGTGAATCGACCAGTTGTCGCCCGGTGCCACCGCGCAGGTCAGGGCGTTTCCGGCGATGCGCGCCGGGCGGAATATCGGCCGGATGTCCGCCCGCAGCAACCCGGTGCGGCCCTGGGCCTCGTGAACGGTCGCAACACCAGCGCGCCCGAGCCCGTCAACTAGCTCGGGGTCCGTCCTCGGGGTGTTCCGTACGACTATCGGCACGTGACTGCTCCTGTCCAAGGTCTCCTGCGCCTGGTAGTCAATTCGAGCAGGTCCCTCCTGTCAACGTCGAGATGACCGAGGACCGCACGCCTGACCGGGTGTCGCACACACTGCCAGCCTAGTTGCGTATCGTGTCAGCGGTGACGGCTGACATCCTTGCGCTGGCCGACAAGCTGTGGCGTGGCGAGGCGCCGGCCTCGGACTTCCTCCGGATCGGCCTCGCTGGCGAGCTCGCGGAGATCTGCGATGGCGTGGCGTTCGTGCCGGCCTTCGCCAACGTGACGGCCATCCGGACGCAGGACGGCCTGGTGCTGATCGACACCGGCAGCCCGTTGGCGGCGGCCGGGGTGCACGAGCGGATTCGCCAGTGGAGCCCCGACCGGCTGAACACTGCCGTCTACTCGCACGGCCACATCGACCACGTGTTTGGCGTTCCTGTCTGGGAGGCCGAGGCGACGGACCGGGGCTGGCCCGCGCCGGTGGTGCTCGCGCACGAGGCGGTGCCGCGGCGGTTCGACAGGTACCTGCAGACCATCGGCTACAACGAGATCATCAACCAGCGTCAATTTGGCGCTCCGGGACTGCGCTGGCCCACCGGCTATCGGTACCCGGACCGTACCTACCAGGCCGAGCTCGCCGTGGAGGTCGGCGGTGTGCAACTCGCGCTGCGGCATGAGAAGGGCGAGACCGACGACCACACCGTCAGCTGGCTGGCCGACCGCCGCGTGCTGTGCTGCGGCGACCTGTTCATCTGGGCGTCGCCCAACGCCGGGAACCCGCAGAAGGTGCAGCGTTACCCGGCTGAGTGGGCGGCGGCGCTGCGCAGGATGGTCGCACTGGATGCCGAGGTCCTGCTGCCCGGTCACGGTCTTCCGGTGATCGGGGCGGACCGAGTTTCAGCGGCCCTGCGCGACACCGCCGAGCTGCTGGAGTCGCTGGTCAGCCAGACGCTCGAGGTGATGAACGGCGGCGGCAGGCTGGATGACGCGATCGGATCGGTCGCGGTTCCCCGCCATCTTGCCGGGCTGCCCTACCTGCAGCCCGTCTACGACGAGCCGGAGTTCGTGGTGCGGAACGTCTGGCGGCTGTACGGCGGATGGTGGGACGGAAACCCGGCCACGCTCAAGCCTGCCAGGGAGCGAGCACTGGCGGCCGAGATTGCCTCGCTGGCTGGCGGCCCGCAGGCGCTGGCGGCGCGCGCCACCGAACTGGCCGAGGCGGGTCTCCGCGCGACTGACCCGCCGGGCGGGGAGGAAGAATTGCGAGTAGCCGGGCACCTGGCGGAACTGGCCTGGCTGGCCGCGCCGGGGGACCGGCAGGTCGCGCAGGCCAGGCAGCGGGTCTTTGCGATCCGCGCGGAGCGGGCCACCTCGACCATGGCCACCGGCATTTTCCGGTGGGCGGCCGAGCAGTCACAGCAGCAGCGTGAGGAGCGGTTATGACGAACTTGCAGGGGATCGACCCGTCGGTGCCGCCGAGCGGGACCGGCTGTGTTGAGTGCGAGTCGGTCGGCGGCTGGTGGGTGCACCTGCGCCGGTGCGCTCAGTGCGGGCACATCGGCTGCTGCGATACGTCCCCCTCACAGCACGCTACAGCGCACGCACGGGCGACCAGCCATCGGATGATAAGGAGCTTCGAGCCCGGCGAGTCCTGGTGGTGGGACTACCAGACGGAGCAGATGCTGGAGAGCGGTCCGGAACTGGCGCCGCCGGAGAGCCATCCGCTGGACCAGACCGTGCCAGGCCCGGCCGGCCGGGTGCCACCCGACTGGCGCGCGCACGTGCACTGACCGACCTTCTTCACCGCAGCCCGCGGCGGCTGCCTAGGTGGTCCGGCTGGCGCGTGCTTGCGCAGGCTGGCGCGGCAGGAAGACGCTGATGGCCAGGCCGATCAGCGTGATCACCAGCATCACGACCAGCGCGGCGGCGAACGGCCCAGCGCCCGGCAGCTTCGCGGCTACCAGCACCGACCCGACAAGCGCGGTGCCGAACGACGAGCCCAGGTTGGAGACGCTGCGCGACAGGCCGGAGATGTCTCCCTGGTCGGATTCCGGGAAGCTGGACTGCACGACGTTCACCGACGACGTCAGCATGACGCCGACACCGGCTCCGAATAGCAGCTGCCCGGGTATCCAGCTGAACACGCCGGTAGCCGCCTTGACCACTGCCAGCAGGAGGGCGACGCCGAGGACGGTCAGGGCGAAGCCGGCGATGATCAGCCAGCGCTGGGTGTGCCGCCTGGCGAAGCGGTCGGCGCCGGCCGAAGCGGCCAGCATCCCGATCGTCGCCGGAGTCAGCTGGAGGCCGGTCTCGACCGCGCTGTAGTGCTTGATCTCCTGCAGGTACACCGAGATAACGAAGAACGACCCCTGCATGACCAGCCACTGGATGCCCTGGGTGCCAAGCCCCAGGTTCGCGGTCCGGTTGCGGAACAGCCTGAGGCCGAGCAGCACGTCCTTGCCGCGCCGCTCAGCTGACCTGATGTGCAGGAAGAACCAGAGCAGGAACAGCCCGCCGATGGCGACGAGCACCCAGACCACCGAGACGCTGCCCTTGGGGATGATCACCGTGCCGCCGATGGAGAAGTCCTTTCTCGAGGCGGCGAAGCCGTAGGTCCTCGATTGCAAGATCCCGAGAACGACGAACAGCAGCCCGGCGGCCGACAGGACTGCCCCGGTGAGGTCGAACCTGGGCGTCCGGCCCTGCCTGGCCGGCTCGACAATCGCCCGGGAGCGCAGGATTATCCACGCGACCACCAGGACCTGCAGCCCGAACGAGGCTCGCCAGCTGATCACGCTGGTGATGGTTCCGCCGATCAGCGGGCCCGCCGCAGCCCCGAGACCGCCGGCACCGCTGACCACGCCGAAGTACCTGGCCCGCGACCGCACGTCGGGACAGACCACGGTGATCAGGATGTAGATCGGCGGGATCATCAGCGCCGACCCGATGCCCTCGAGCAGCGAGTATCCGATGATCAGCAACACGATGCCCGGCGCGGCCAGCGCCAGCAGCGCACCCAGGCCGTAGACGCCCAGCCCCCACACGAAGCAGCGCTTACGCCCCCAGATGTCGGTCAGCTTGCTGCCCGGGATCATCAGCGAGGCCATCGTGAGCGTGAACAGCGTGATCGCGGTCTGTACCCCGATGACTGTCGTGCCGAGGTCCTTGGCGATGGCGCTGATGGCCACGTTCATGTTCGTGGCCGCGTAGCTGGCGATGAACTGGGCCAGTGCCAGCGGCACGATCATGCCGCGAGCCGCATCGGGGCCGGGCGAGCGCGTCGCCGTCCCGGCGACAGCGCCGCGGTCCATGCCCCGAGCCTGTCCGTCCGGCCAGGTGCAGGTCATCACTCGGCGTGGGTGATAGGCCGGTCGCGGCAAGTCCCGGGCGCACCTTCACCCGGCCAGGATTACGCTGTTTGCCACGATTCGATCAGAGGCCGCAGTTCGCTAAGGCGGCCGATGACGGCGTCCGGCACGGCCGAGTCAAACGCCGGGACCGCGCTGTGCGGGATCAGTACGGCCCGCATGCCGAAGAGCTGAGCGCCGTGCACGTCATCGTAAGGACGGTCACCGACGAACACGCACCGGCCGGGATCGGTGACGCCAACCGAGGCCATAGCGGCAGCGAACGCCGCCGGGTGCGGCTTGGTCCAGTCGAGCTCGCTGCTGTAGACGGCTCCGTCGAACAGCTCCAGCACGCCGTCCCGGCGGAACACCTCGTCGTGCCAGCTGCGCGGCCACATCGTGTTCGACAGCACCCCGGTCCTGATCCCGCGCCCGCGGAGCCAGCGAAGCAGGCCAGCCGCTTCGGGGTCGGTGAGAGTGTGCGGCTGCCAGGCCTTGACGTAGCCGGCCAGGAGGTCCGCGGTCGGTGCCAGGCCCGCCCGCTCGAACAGCATGCTCATCGTCGCGCTGCGGTGCTCGGCCTCGCAGGCGCGCCACAGTGCGAGCTCGGCGGAGTGCAACGCGGCGGCGTGCGAGGTCGCCTCGTCCGGGGGAAAGTGGTGCTCGCAGACGGCACTCCACAAGCGCTCGATGTTGATCGAGTGCCAGGGGGTGAGCGTGCCGCCCCAGTCGAAGATCACCGCCTCCACCCGAGCGGGTCCGGCGGCCGCCGCTGCCCGGGCAGCCGCCTCGGGGGTCACGCGGGTCGAGTCGAGAGACGATCTGATCTGGGTCACTGCGTCAGATCCTAGCCTCGGCTGGCGGGACGACCTGTGTCAGTGAAACGGGCGTGCGGCGGGCGCTACCCGGAACCGGTGA
>JASHTT010000566.1 GCA_030040415.1 Streptosporangiaceae bacterium
CGGATCGACCTGCGGCCGCACCTCTTCGGCGAGCGGGTCCTCCTCAGGCGACTGGCTCGACGGCATGTGAGCTGTTGACATCTGACTACCTGCCTTCCGGCCACCCCCGTGGCCTCCGTTCGGCCACCGCGATGTGGCCGGGCAGGTAACTCACCACGCACGCCGATTTCAAACCTCCGGCCGCCGCGGATCAGCCGTCGGGTAGGCCAGCCGTCAGGACAAGGGCAGCGTGCAGCCGTCAGGGCAAGGGCAGCGTGCGGCCGTCAGGGCAGGCGCACGACCGCGCGCGCCCTGGTCAGTACCTTGGCCTCGTTCGACCTGGCGGTCAGCGTGATCGCGACCCGATTGCCGTCGAGCTTCTCGGTCACCTGGCCGCTGACCTCGATGGTGGCGCCGGTGTCGTCGTCAGGCACGACGACCATCGCGGAAAACCGCACGCCGAACTCCGTCACCGTCGACTGCGGTCCGGCCCAGTCGGTCACGTACCGGCCGGCCTGGGCCATCGTGAACATGCCGTGCGCGATCACGTCAGGCAGGCCAACCGCCTTGGCGATGCGCTCGTTCCAGTGAATGACGTTGAAATCGCCTGACGCGCCGCAGTACTTCACCAGGCTGAGCCGGGTCGCCGGGTAGCTGGCAGGCGGCAGCTCAGCGCCCTCCTCGACGTCGTCATAGCTGACCTGGTCGGTCACGTCGTGATCCCTTCCGGCCACTGGCGGCCAGTGTCGGGCCGTTGGCACTGGCAGCGGGGTGCGCCTGGCCGCTGGCAGGAGGTACCTAGCTGCCGCGTTCAACCAGCGTGCTGACGGCAGTGCAGACAAGCTCTCCGGACGTCGTGCGGATCTGCGTGCTCGTCGTCAGCATGACATTGCGGCCGGCGTCCCTGATGTCGGTGATGGTCGACTGCGCGGTCACGACGTCGCCGGCCATGATGGGCCGCTCGTATTCGAAGTACTGCTCTCCGTGCACGACCATCGCGTAATTGAGGCCAAGGCCCGGGTCTGCCACCGCGCTGCCAGAAGCCGCCATGCTGATCACAATGGGGAAAGTGGGCGGCGCGATGACGTCCGCGTGGCCGGCGGCCTGGGCGGCGTCCTTGTCTACGTAGACCGGGTTCGGATCGCCGATCGCCGCCGCAAACTCCGCGATCTTGACTCGGGACACCTCATAGGGCGGCGAGGCGGGGAACGTTCGGCCTACGTAGTCGCGGTTGACGGCCATGAGACGGCGCGTTACCGGGTCTCGCGGTGCGGCTGGTGCTTGCGGCAGAACGGGCAGTACTTGCTCAGCTCGAGCCGGTCAGGGTCGTTGCGCCGGTTCTTCCGCGTGATGTAGTTGCGATGCTTGCACTCCTGACAAGCCAGAGTGATCTTGGGCCTGACGTCGGTCGCAGCCACGGTGGCGTGCCTCTCTCTCGTTCGTGCTGGCCCGGGGGACCCCCCGGAAATGCCGATCTAGTAAAGCGGTCACCGCCAGGGCGTATTCCCGCGCGGCAGCGGTCCGTAGCGGAGGCCGGACTTGAACCGGCGACACAGCGATTATGAGCCGCTTGCTCTGCCTGACTGAGCTACTCCGCCGTCCTGGCCCGCCAGGCTGGGCCGTTCCGGCTCGCGGTACGATCCGGATCGCTGCCTAACCCCGGGCTGACCTAGCTTACCGGGAATTACCGGCGGCCGGGCACGCGGTCCGCACGCCCGGGAATGCGGACAGGCGAGGCGGCGGCGCATTGTCACGCCTGGTGCCTGGGTAGACTAATCCCGCTGGTCAGCGGATCAACCGCCGGTCAGCTGCGCCTTAGCTGCACGCAAGCTGGCCAGCACCCTGTGCCGACCGGTGTAAACGGTCATGCGCTGGTCAAAAGAAGCGCTGAAGCGGCAGGTTAGCGCACATCTGAGCGAGGGCTGGCTGTACGGTCTGTAACGGCATGTCCCGCAGGTGCGGGCTGATCAATTACCTGAATCGTGTCGGCGAGTCCAACTTGCGGCTATTGTGGACCGTCAACACCGTGAAGGCTGACGAGGAGACGACACGGATGCCGAGGCGACACCTGCCAGCGGAGGTTAGCTATCACGGGCTCCGTGAGGCACCGGACACCGCGGCGGTCTCCAGTGCGGCGCTGGAAGCCTTCTCCAGCGCTTACCCAGATCTCAAGCTTCAGCCGCTCGTGATCGTCATCGCGGCCTACAACGAGGCCGACAACATCGGCGCGGTCCTCGACGAGGTACCCGCCGAGATCGCCGACGTCCCCGTTTCCCTGCTGGTGATCGACGACGGGAGCACCGACGCGACGACCGACGTCGCCAAGCGGCACGGCGCGCACGTCTGCACGCTGTCGGCTAACCGCGGGCACGGCGTCGCTCTCCGCCTCGGCTATCGCATCGCCAGGGAAAGCGGCGCTACTTATATAGGCACGCTGGACGGCGACGGCCAGTGGGACCCGGCCGACCTGCCCGCCATGGCTGCCCTGCTCGAGACGGGCCAGGCCGATTTCGTGATCGGCTCGCGCCAGCTGGGCCAGACCGAGAACACCGACATGTTCCGCAACATGGGCGTCAAGTTCTTCGCCTGGACGATCAGCAGGCTCATGCGCGCGCACGTGACCGACACCTCCAGCGGACTGCGGCTGATGCGGGCCGAGCTGACCGGCACCGTGCGGCAGACCCAGCCGCAGTATCAGACCTCTGAACTGCTGATCGGCGCGCTGCTGCAGGGCTACCGGGTCGCCGAGGTGCCAACGGTCATGCGTCAGCGGCTCTCGGGCACCAGCAAGAAGGGCCGCAACCTCGCCTACGGACTGCGCTACGGCCGCGTCATCGGCCAGACGTACCTGCGGGAGCGGCGCGCGGCCGGCCGCGGGAACGGCCGCAGCCAGGGGCAGCCCGTCGCGCACGCCCGCACTCGCTGAGGTCCGCTACCCGCCTCTCATCGGGGAACGCGGCTTCTTCCAGCCACTGCGGACGCCGGTTCGCGGTGTCCGGCCGGACTCATGGTAGTTATTTTCGGCGGCTGATTCCTGGCAGCCGAACCTCGAGCCGAGTAGCGTCCGGTGCCATGACAGTCAAACTCGTGGTCCTGTACACCGTGCCCAGCGACCCCGCTGAGTTCGAGCAGCACTACCACGCCGTGCACGCCCCGCTCGTGCACAAGCTCCCGGGCCTCCAGCGGTTCGAGACCGGGACGATCTCGACGGCCCTGGACGGCGGCGAGCGCACCTACCACCGGGTGGCGGAACTGTACTTCGCCGACGAGGCGGCCATGAGTGCCGCCTTCGGCTCGGCCGAAGGCGCGGCCACGGCGCAGGATTACGGGCAGATCGCACCGCCAGGATCGCGGATGTTCGTCGAGGTTGTAGATGGCTGACGGGCCGGGCCGGTGGTCGGGCCGGTTCATCGCCGGCGGCGTTGCGATCGCGCTGGCACTAGTCGCGCTGACGGTCCTGCCGGCGGACCCTGCGCTGGCCCAATGGGCACGCGAGCCCGCTGATGTAGCCGTGGTCCCTGCCGTCCCGGGCCCGAACGTCAAGGTCCTGGCCGGCGAGCTCATCGACCTGAACACCGGGCAAGAACTGTGGGCACAGGACCCCTTCAGGCGACGGCCGATGGGCAGCATCACGAAGGTGATGACCGCACTGCTGGTGCTCCAAGCCGGAGACCTCAACCGGAAGATCAAGGTCAGCGAGGCCGCGGTGCGGTACGTGGCGAAGGACGGCGCAAGCAGCGCCGGGCTCGTTGCCGGGAACGTGCTGACCACCCGCCAGCTGCTCGAGGCGATGCTCGTGCCGTCTGGCTGCGACGCGGCGTTCCTGCTCGCCACCGCGTACGGGCCTGGCCGCCCGGCCTTCATCAGGAAGATGAACGCCGAGGCGGAGACCCTGGGCCTCAAGGGCACGCACTTCACGAGTTTCGACGGCATGCCGTATCCCACCGAGTACTCGACGTACTCGACCGCGGCCGATCTCATCAAGCTGGGCGAGCAAGCCATGCGGTACAAGCTGTTCCGCGAGATCGTCGGCCAGCGCAAGCACTACATAGCGGCCACCAGTCAGCACATCGCGTACCTGTGGATGAACACGAACAAGCTGATCGGCACCTACCGCGGTGCCTTCGGCATCAAGACCGGTGACACGAACGCGGCAGGAAACTGCCTGGTGTTCGAGGCACGCCGCGACGGGGTCACGCTCATCGGCGTCGTCCTGCACGCCGATCCCAATGCGAACCCGAACGCCGCGATCGACGCGGCAAGGACGGTCCTGAACTGGGGATTCAGCAACAACTGAGCGGGCCTGCACACCCCGCTGCGGGTGCCGGCAAGAGCGCGTAACTTTGCTCGATCTTTGCCGGGCCGCGTAATCCAGCCCGGTCGGCCAGGCGACTTACTTGCGCAATGCGTAGTAAGGCAGCCCCAAAGGAGCAGTATTAATGCCTGGTCCATTCCTCTGCCCACAGTCAGATCACGGCCGGCCGCGTGGCCGGCGGAGGCGCACGGTCATTCGCGCGCTGGCTGGCATCGCCAGCATGACCGCGATCGGCACGGCGGCCGCGGTTCCGGCCGCCACCGCTAGCTCGATCCCGACTTATTACGTCTCGACGTCAGCGTCCGCATCCGGCGCGGACACAAGTTGCGCCACCGCTGCCTACAGCACGATCCAGTCCGCCGTGACGACGGCGGAGGCCACTGAGACCACCGGCTCGGCCGCGCCGCTCGTCTACGTGTGTCCCGGCACCTACACCGAGCAGATCACCATCACCAAGAGCCTGATCCTCGGCCACGCACCGGGCTCCGGCAACGGGGCAGTCGTGATCGAGCTGCCCGCCAGCGTGGGCGCTGACCAGAGCACCGGGCTGTCCACCACGACCTGCCAGGACAAGGACGGCGCTACTAGCACGCAGGTGCCGCAGTCGGTCATCGAGATCTGCGGCGCCAGCGCGACCGGCGCTAACACCAAGGGGGTCGTTGCCAGCATCAACGACGTCACGGTCGAGGGCAACTGGCCCAACAGCGTCTGCTACGGCAGCCTCTACGACATCCTGGTCGGTGGCGGCGCCTATCTGAATCTGACCTACTCAGCCGTCTTGCAGGCCGGCGCGTACCCGCTGAACGGCTGCCAGGGTGGCGTGGGCGTACAGGTCGGCTACGCGCCGACGGGGCAGGTCGGCCGCGCGACCCTGAGCTACGACACGATCGACAACTATCAGAAGAACGGCATCACAGTCGACGGCAGTGGCTCAACCGCCGCTATTTCCAACGTGACGGTCACCGGCGACGGCCCGACCAATCAGATCGCGCAGAACGGCATCCAGATCTCCTTTGGTGCCACCGGCACGGTCACCGGCAGCATCATCTCCGCCAACAACTACACCGGCACCGGCGAAGCCTCCTCCGACGGCATCCTCGTCTATGGTGGCGGCGGCTCGGTGTGCGGTATCGGGACTGGGTCACCGCTGGCGCGCAAGGCGGTGATCTACGGCAACGCGCTGATCAACAATGACATCGGTGTCCAGTTGTTCAACGTGAACGCGCAGTGCGACGCGTCGGCTACCGATCCGAGCGACGAGCAGGTCTGCGACAACACCATCGTCAACAACCACGGATACCCCGCGGGCATCCCGTCGGCCGACGCCAACATCTCCGGCTACGTGACCGCCAAGGGCACTGCCATCGGCGATCAGGCTGGCATCAGTGACTCCGGCCGCTACGACACGATCTGCGACAACGCGATCAGCGGCATCGGTTACGAGCAGCGGGACTCGGCAAGCTCGCTGCCCAACCCGGCGCCTCCGGCGTGGGTCCGGCCGATCGACATCGTGTCGTTCGCGCCGGCCCTCACGCCGACCATCAAGGGCAACACCTACGACGGCAAGAAGTACAACCCGTAGCAAACGGACTCCGCTGTGGCCCCCGCCTTCGGCCGGGGCCACAGCCAGTTCAGCTGGACCGCGCCGGACGTGGCGACGGAATGACCTCGATGCTGACCGGCTCCAGGCCGGTGATCTCCCACCGGCCCGCGCCGATCTCGACGGCCAGCCTGGACTTGCCGACGCGCAGCCCGCTGACCCGCAGCGGCAAGTACTGCTCGGGGACCTCCGGCGCGCACCACAGCTGGCCGGTGGACATCTCCGGGGTGAACCGCAGCAGGCTGTGCAGCAGCAGCAACGGCGCGGCGGCCGCCCACGCCTGCGGCGAGCAGGACGTCGGATAAGGCACCGGGACGGAGAACTCGTGCCGGGCGAACCCGCAGAACAGCTCCGGCAGCCGGTACCCGAACAGCCTGGACGACTCGACGATCGCGTTGGTGACCCGCTGGGCTTGGTCGACGAAGCCGTAGCGCATCAGCCCGGCCGCGCAGATCGCGTTGTCGTGCGGCCACACCGACCCGTTGTGGTAGCTCATCGGGTTGTAGGCGCCCATCGAGCTGCCCAGCGTCCGGATGCCCCAGCCGCTGAACATCTCGGCTGACATCAGGTGGCGTGCCACCGAGGCCGCCCTGTCCTTGTCGACGATCCCCGTCCACAGGCAATGGCCCATGTTAGACGCCAGTGCGTCGATCTGCCGCTTGTCCTTGTCGAGCCCGATCGCGTACCAGCCCTTGTCGGCGACCCAGAACTGCTCGTTGAACGCGCGCTTGAGCTGCTTGGCCTTCTTCCGCCAGCGCGAGGCAACGCGCTCGTCCCCGGCGTGCTGCGCGAGGTAAGCCCGGGCTCGGTAGGCGGCGTAGGTGTAGCCCTGCACCTCGGCGAGCGCTATCGGCGCCTCCGCGATCGTGCCGTCGGCGAAGTTGATGCCGTCCCAGGAGTCCTTCCAGCCCTGGTTGACCAGGCCGTGGCTGGTCTTCCTCGCGTACTCGACGAAGCCGTCGCCGTCAGCGTCGCCGTAGGTCTCGATCCATTCCAGCGCCCGGTCGGCGTGCGGCAGCAGCCCGGCGACCGCGCTCTCCTTTCCGCCCCACCGCAGCAGTTCACCAAGCAGCATGACGAACAGCGGGGTCGCGTCCACGCTGCCGAAGTAGGCGCTGCGGCCGCCCAGCGCGAACGAGGCGGCCGGGCCGAATCGGACCTCGTGCAGGATCTTGCCGGGCTCCTCCTCGGATGCCGGATCGGCCTCGGCGCCCTGCCAGACAGCAAGCGTGCGCAGCGTGCCGAGAGCGAGCCCGGGATCCCAGGGCAGCAGCATCCACGCGGTCAGCAGCGAGTCGCGACCGAACAACGCCATGAACCACGGAGCGCCGGCGGCTACGACGGGCCAGCGGGGGTGCTCCGGGTCGAAGATGCGCAGCGCGCCGAGATCTTCCACGCTGGTGCTCAGCACCTCTGCCAGGTTCCGGTCCGGGGTGCGCACCTGCGGTCCACGCCGCCGCCACTTGCGCAGCCTGCGGGCGGGCAGCGTGCGCTCGACGGAATGCCCTCGCGGGTGCCGGAGTTTCATCGCGACGCCGTCGTCGACGGGCACCACCTCGACGCTGACGGTCCGCTCGCTCTGCGCGGGTACCGCCAGCCGCCAGCTCAGCACGCCGTCGGCGACCTGCGGGTTCTCGTCACCGGTTATCCGCAGCTCCTGGCGGCGCTCCCGCCTGCCGCTGGTGATGACCAGCGAGTTGTCTGCCGTCGCCGTGCTGGCAATGGTGCGGGGCCTGGAGCGGCCCTTGACCTCGAAGAGGTCGGCGAAGTCTGCCTCGGCCGAGAGCGCGAGCGTGCACCGCTTCGGCTTGGCGGAGGTGTTCCGCAGGGTCACGTCCTCGCGCATGCCGTCGCCGACGTAGCGACGCCTGATGACAAGCAAGGTGCTGTCCGCCGTTCCCGCCCGCGGCGGCATCCTGCCGAGGAAGGTTGCTGCGAACGGTTCGTCGTGCTGCACGGTGAGCGGTTGAGGCTCGAGCCCGTCCACCCGCAGTTCCCAGCGCGACAGCATCCGCGTGTCGCGCACGAACAGGCCCTGCGGCCGGTCAGGGAGGATGTCACCGTCCGGCTCACTGATGCAGAACGTGGACCCCTCGATGACGGTGACCGGGCTGTAAGAGGATCCCTGGTCCGGTGGCGACTCCTCCGACGACCACGGCTCGGTCATCAGTCGGGTCCAGGTCCGGATGGCCGCCGGGCCTGCCGGAGCGCGCTCGCTCCGGCAGGTCCGGCGAATCGGCTAGGCGCTGACCAGCCGCCTGCCCGCTTCCGGGATCCGGCGGATGAAGCCGGACTCGCTGTCCAGCACGCGCCGGTAGAACCGCTCGTGGTCGCGCGCCATGCGCAGCAGCGAGAACCGCCGCTCGGCGGCGTCTCGGCAGTGCTCACGGGCGAGCTCGGGCACGCGGTCGACAGCGCGGATCATCTCCTCCTCGTCACTGCACAGATACCCCGTCTTGCCCTGATCTATGATCTCCGGCGCAGCTCCGTTGCCGAACGCGAGCACCGGTGTGGCCGAGGCCAGCGCTTCCGCCATGACGAGCCCGAACGGCTCCCGCCAGCAGATGGGGTTCAGCAGCGCGTCAGCGCCGCGCAGCAACCGCGG
Source organism: Streptosporangiaceae bacterium (assembly GCA_030040415.1). Lineage (GTDB taxonomy): Bacteria > Actinomycetota > Actinomycetes > Streptosporangiales > Streptosporangiaceae > JAJYUU01. The sequence goes on from JASHTT010000566.1 coordinate 8,500, forward strand.
CCGCTCGTCGAGCGGCATCTCGCGCGGCGGCTCGTCGTCGACCTCGAGCAGCGGCTTGACCTCGCTGGTGAAGTAGTCGAGTTCGGCCTGCTCGCGCATCTTCGTGGCGAGGACCAGTCGCCTGCCGGCCTTCTTGGCCACCCGCACGGCGTGGTGCACGCCCTTGTCCGGACACATCCGGCCGATGAACGCCAGGTACCCGCCGCCGCCCGGCCCTGGCCTGTGCACGTCCAGGTCCACGCCGTGGTGGATCACAGCGCCGACCGGGATTCCCGCGGCAGACGCGGCCTGGGAGTGCGAGATCGCGATAATCGAGGCGCTCCTCGAAATTTTCGCGTAGATCGGACGCGTCTCGTCCGAGAACGGTCCGTGGTTCGTGGCGACGACGGGCGGCCTGCGCATGCCCTTCGCGCCGGCCACGATGGGACCTAGGGTGGTGTGATCATGGATGAGATCGCAGTCCGCGAGCGCTTCGTAGGCGGCGATCACGTGCGCCGCCTCCTGGACCGTCACGCCTATAGGCGACACCGAGTGCGCGTACAGATACTTGGTGGGCACCGGGCACCGGGACTCTCCCACGGTGAATAGCCGGACCTCGTGGCCGAGCTTCTGCAGGCCGCGGGCGAGGTTGTCGATAACGACCTCGGTCCCTCCGTAGGCCGGCGGAGGTACCGGAACCCAAGGCGGGGCAATCAGGCCGATTCGCATGAGCAGATGCCTCCTCGTGTCATGCCGCGTGACGATCACGCTCCACCTTTCCCTCGCCGTATTCCGCCGGGAAAGGCGACTTTGGGCGCGCGCCGTCTTCCGCGCATGCGTGCGGGCATCACTGCCTCATGGCCGCAAGGCCTGCGCGGGCACACGGCGGCACGGGGATTCAGCCCGGTCGTGCCGACCAGTACCGGCTCCCGTCCGCTGCGCACCCGCGGGGAAGTGCCAGCCTCTGGACTACGTAGTAATTACTGTTCGTATAGAGCCGATAACCGAATGCAATGTTCCCTCAGGAAAGGCCGGTAAACGTCGAGCCCCCGCTCAGTAAGCACCTGGAGGCCTTCCGGCGACGTTGCGGCCGGTCGGGCCAACGCGTGAACGCAGTTGGCAGCGCGACGGCCGCATGGGCGGACCGTGACTGTATGTTTGCCCTGTGACTGACGCTCCAGATATCGCGCAGTCTGGCGCTGCCGGCGAACAGCAGGTGTCGCTCCCCCAGGCGGCGATCTTCGGCTTGCGGCAGCCCGTGGTTGCGATCTTGTTGCTGATCGCATTTTTCACGTCGATATCGGGTAAGCCACTAGACGGCGTTCTTATGGTCACGGTCGCGATCTTGCTAGCCTTCGATGCGGCCAGGACCCGGTTGCGCGGCCGTGCGCGGCCTGCGGCGTCCGTCGGGTCGGTCGCAGCCAGGCAGGATACGAGCCGGGCCCGACTGTCGGCGCGGAAGGCCCTGACGGGTCTGGGCCTTGTCGCCGTAGGCGTGCTGTACGCGGTGGTCGTCGGCTCGTTCAAGCGCTACTCCTGGCCCGCCACCACCGGGGTGCTCGTACTGGGCTGCCTCATGATCGCCATCGGCTGGCAGGGCCCGCTGCGCCGCCGCGCCGA
>JASHTT010000567.1 GCA_030040415.1 Streptosporangiaceae bacterium
GCACGTGTCGCTGTTGCCCTACATCGGCCCAGCAGGCGAGGTGAAGACGAAGCCCACGCAGCATTCGGTGGCCGCGCTGCGCAGCATTGGCATCCAGCCAGATGCGATCGTGTGCCGGTCCGACCGGCCCATCAGCGACGGGCTGAAGCGCAAGGTCAGCCTCATGTGTGACGTCGATGAGGAGGCGGTGGTCTCGGCACCGGACGCGCCGTCCATCTACGACATCCCGAAGGTGCTGCACGCCGAGGGCCTGGATGCCTACGTGGTACGGCGGCTGGCGCTGCCGTTCCGTGACGTCGACTGGAGCGACTGGGACGATCTCCTGCGTCGCGTGCACCGGCCGTCGCGTACCGTCACCGTCGCGCTGGTCGGAAAGTACGTCGACCTGCACGATGCGTACCTGTCGCCGATGGAGGCCCTGCGGGCCGGCGGGTTCGCCCACGACGTCCGGGTGAACATACGGTGGGTGCCGGCCGACGACTGCCGGACGCCCGAAGGCGCTGCCCGGCAACTGGCCGACGTCGACGGTGTCCTGGTCCCCGGCGGCTTCGGCGTGCGCGGCATCGAGGGGAAGATCGGCGCCGTCCGGCACGCGCGCGAGCAGGGCATCCCGATACTGGGCCTGTGTCTCGGGCTGCAGTGCATGGCGATCGAGGTCGCCCGTGACGTGGCCGGGCTCGACGGCGCGAACAGCACCGAGTTCGACCCAGCCACGCCGCATCCGGTGATAGCCACGATGGCTGACCAGGAGGATGTGGTTGCCGGGGAGCGCGACATGGGCGGCACCATGCGGCTCGGCCTGTACCCGGCGGTGCTAGCCGATGGCAGCATGGTGCGCGAGATGTACGGCGAAGCCGTCGTGGAGGAACGGCACCGGCACCGGTACGAGGTCAACAACGTCTACCGGGACGCCCTCGAGGAGGCCGGCCTCGCCTGCTCGGGCCTGTCGCCGGACGGCCGGCTCGTGGAGTTTGTGGAACTGCCGCGCAGCGTGCACCCGTTCTTCGTGGCCACTCAGGCTCATCCGGAGCTATTGTCCAGGCCGACGAGGCCGCATCCGCTATTCAGCGGGCTGATCGCGGCCGCTGTGCAGCGCAGCAGGACCGGTCACCTCGGCGGTGGAGTCGCAGCAGCCGTAGCGGGACGGCCGGTTGCCAGTGCCTGATCACGATCAGAGCGGCGAACTCCGGGACGTCGCTGAGTCCTGGCCGGTGGCAGAGTCGTCGGTGCTGGCTGCCGGCGTGGTCGCGACGCTGCGGCGGGACATCGTGAAGATGCCCGACGGAGCCGAGGTGGCACGCGAAGTCGTCGAGCACCCCGGCGCGGTGGCCGTCGTGGCACTCGACGAACTCGGCAGGCTGCTGATGATCCGCCAGTACCGGCACCCGGCCGGCGGGCTGTTCTGGGAGGTGCCAGCCGGTCTTCGCGACGTGGCCGGCGAGCCGTTGCTTGTCACCGCCCAGCGCGAGCTGCTTGAGGAGGCGGGATACCGCGCTGCCGACTGGCGGGTGCTTGCTGACTATTTCTCCTCGCCGGGCATCAGCACCGAGCGGCTCCGGGTGTTCCTGGCGAGAAATATCACCCTAGTGCCGATTCACGAGCGCGAGTATGTTCGGCACGACGAGGAGGCGTACCTGACCGTGGATTGGGTGCCGCTGCCGGAGGCGGTCCGTGCGGTGCTCGCTGGCGATCTGCACAACGGCGTGGCGGTCGTGGGGATCTTGTCCGCTTATGCGGCCCAGCAGGACGGTTTCGAGTCTCTCCGGCTGGCCAGCGAGCCAGAGAAGTTGTGACGCTGGGCCGGGAAGGCGCGCGGGCAACGGGGCCCGGCGCGGACGGGAGGACGGACCAATGAAGGTCGGCGTTCCGAGGGAAGTCAAGAATCACGAATACCGCGTGGCGATCACGCCTGCCGGAGTTAACGAGCTGGTCAGGAACGGTCACGAAGTGCTCATCGAGCACGATGCCGGGGTCGGCTCGGCGATTCCGGACACTGACTTCGTAGCGGCAGGAGCGGCCGTCATGCCGACCGCGGACGACGTCTGGCAGGCCTCCGAGCTGGTGCTCAAGGTCAAGGAGCCGGTGGCTGAGGAGTACCACCGGATGCGCAAGGACCAGGTGCTTTTCACCTACCTGCACCTCGCCGCGAGCCGGGAGTGCACCGAGGCGCTGCTGGAGTCCGGCACAACCGCGATCTCCTACGAGACCGTGCAGCTTCCGGACGGATCACTTCCCCTGCTGGCGCCCATGTCGGAGGTCGCCGGCCGGATGGCACCGCAGGTCGGCGCGCACCATCTGCAGCGCGACGGCGGCGGCCGCGGCGTGCTGATGGGCGGCGTTTCCGGCGTGTACGCCGCCAAGGTCGTCGTGCTGGGTGCCGGCGTCTCGGGCATGAACGCCGCGGCCATCGCGCTCGGCATGCAGGCCGAGGTGCTTCTGGTCGACAAAAACGTGCCCAGGCTGCGCCAGGCAGACGCCATCTACCAGGGCCACTGCCAGACCGTGGCGTCCAACGCCTACGAGATCGAACGTGCGGTTGTCGATGCGGACCTGGTGATCGGAGCCGTGCTCGTGCCCGGTGCCAAGGCGCCCAGGCTGGTCTCGAACGAGCTGGTGTCGCGGATGAAGCCGGGATCGGTACTCGTGGACATCTCCATCGACCAGGGCGGCTGCTTCGAGGACTCCAGGCCGACCACACACGCCCACCCCACGTACCGCGTACACGACAGCTTGTTCTACTGCGTGGCCAACATGCCTGGCGCCGTGCCGCACACGTCGACGTACGCGCTGACCAACGTGACGGTGCCGTACGCGGTCGAGATCGCGAACCGCGGCTGGCGCGCGGCATTGCGCAACGACCCGTCTTTCGCACTCGGCCTCAACACTCACGAGGGCGCGGTCACCTGCGCTCCAGTGGCGGAGGCGCACGACATGCCCGTGGTACCCCTGGCCGAGGTGATCAGCTGACCACAGTTGCCCGCGCGATCGGACGCTACCTGGACTACCTGGCGGTAGAGCGTGGTCTCGCCGCCCACACGCTCCAGGCCTACCGCCGCGACCTGCGGCGATACGCGGACACGCTAGCGGGGCGGGGACTGGCCGAGATCGACGAGGTCGGCACGCAGGACGTCGCCGACTACCTGGCCGGCCTGCGGGAGGGCGACGACGAGCACCGGCCGCTGGCGGCGAGCTCGGCGGGGCGGGCGGTGGTGGCGGTCCGCGGCCTGCACGCTTTCGCCCTCGCCGACGGGATGGCCAGGACCGACCCGGCCAAGGCGGTCCGGCCGCCCGCGCCGCCGCGCAGGCTGCCGAAGGCGATCTCACTCGAGGAAGTGGAGCGGCTGCTGGCGGCCGCCTGCACTGGCCCGGCGGCACTGCGAGACCGTGCGCTGCTCGAGTTGCTCTACGGAACCGGAGCGCGGATCTCCGAGGCGGTCAGCCTGGACGTCGACGACCTTGACCTGTCCGGCGATGCAGCGGGCGCGTCGGGTCCCGTCGTCCCGGCCACCGTCCGGCTGAACGGCAAGGGTGGCAAGCAGCGGCTCGTCCCGGTGGGCAGCTTCGCCAGGCAGGCTGTGGAGGCCTACCTGGTGCGGGCCCGGCCCGCACTGGCCGCAGCGGTGCGGAGCGGCCAGGCCAGTCCGGCGCTGTTCCTGAACGCGCGCGGCGGGCGGCTGACCCGGCAGGGAGCCTGGGGCGCGATGCGCGCGGCGGCCGGGCGGGCCGGGCTCGCCGAGGTGTCGCCGCACGTGCTGCGGCACTCCTTCGCCACCCATCTGCTGGACGGCGGCGCGGACGTCCGGGTCGTGCAGGAACTGCTCGGCCACGCCTCGGTGACCACGACACAGGTCTACACGCTGGTGACGGTGGACAAGCTGCGCGAGGTATACGCTGCGGCGCACCCTCGTGCGATGCGATAGACCCCGGCGGCGGTGCGGTGCGACGGCCGTGCTGGCGGACTTCCCGTTCCCCTTCGTGGAAAGATTCGCATGTCGGTCATTTGGCGCTCTGCGGTGTGCCTGCTTGCCGCGTGCGGGACCATTGCCTAGAGTCCGTGTCTCAGTGAGCGCATTGAGCGCACGCCGCCGGGAGGTGCGGTAGCTGTGGCAGCATCCCGAACCCTCGTGGCCAGGCCTGGCCGGATCGGGCCGACCGGGCGGCCGGTACCCGTGTACCCCGACCCAGAGCCGATCCTGATACACGGGCCAGCCAGAATCGCCGCGGTCTGCAACCAGAAGGGCGGCGTCGGCAAGACGACCACCGCCATCAGCCTCGGCGCGGCGCTCGCCGAGTACGGCCGCCGCGTGCTTCTCGTCGATTTCGACCCGCAGGGCGCGCTGTCGGTGGGCCTGGGGATCCAGCCGCACGAGCTGGACGCCACGGTCTACAACCTGCTGATGGAGCGGGGCATTACGGCGCCGGAGGTGGTCATCAAGACCCGGGTCGACGGGATGGACCTGCTGCCCAGCAACATCGACCTGTCCGGGGCTGAGGTCCAGTTGGTGCACGAGGTGGGCCGGGAGTTCGTGCTCGGCCGGGTACTCCAGCCGCTCATTCCCGAATACGACGTGATACTGATCGACTGCCAGCCGTCGCTTGGCCTGCTGACGGTGAACGCCCTTGCCTGCGCCGACGGCGTGATCGTGCCGCTGGAGTGCGAGTACTTCGCCCTGCGCGGCGTCGCGTTGCTCATGGAGACCATCGACAAGGTCTCGACGAGGCTCAGCCCGAAGCTGGCCATCGACGGGGTGCTGGCCACGATGTATGACTCGCGGACCCTGCACACCAGGGAAGTGCTGGCTGGCGTCGTCGAGGGTTTCGGCGACCGGGTGTTCCATACGGTCATCCACCGGACGGTACGATTTCCCGACGCTACGGTGGCTGGCGAGCCCATCACGAGGTTTGACCCCGCGTGTAATGGTGCCCATGCCTACCGGGAACTGGCCAAGGAGGTACTGGACAGGTGGCGTCGGGGCGTTCCCGCGGGTCGCGCAACCGCCGGGTAAGCCTTCCGGGGGTCGCAGAGCTGCTGCGCTCGCCCTCGCGCAGCCCGGTCGTTGAGGCCGGACCGCAGGCGAGCGGACGGGAGAGCCACCCGCAGAAGATCACTGTCTACGTGTCCGCGACGGAGCTGATCGACCTGGAGCGGGCCAGGCTGGCACTGCGCTCGTACGGCATCTCGGTGGACCGTGGCCGGATCGTCCGCGAGGCCATGGCGATGCTGCTAGCCGACCTGGACGCGGCGGGCGAGAACAGCCTGATCGCCAGGCGGCTGCGGGGTAATCCGTGAGCGGATCGGCTAGCCTCGTGCGCGTGGACCCTAGGGCTGACCAGGACCGCGGTGCGGCCATCCCTCGGTGACGAGCATGGCTGTGCTTGATTCTGGTGACCTCGCCCCGGCAAGCGGCTTCCACGTTCACCTTGACGTCTTCGAGGGGCCGTTCGACCTGCTGCTCGCGCTGATCTCCAAGCACAAGCTGGACATCACCGA
>JASHTT010000568.1 GCA_030040415.1 Streptosporangiaceae bacterium
TCGCCGCCCACCGCCGCGCACGGCGAGGGCGACGGCAGGATGCACGACACCGCGCCGAGGCCGCTGGCGATCGAGCCAGCCGGAACCGGCGGAGACTGCAGGTGCCAGGACGGCCCGCCGCCACCTTCCGGGCCAGCCAGGGCCGTCGGCCCGGTCAGCAGCACCGTGCACAGCGCGACGGCGCCGACTAAGACTGATCGCTTCATGCCGATCACGGAAGCCCCCCGGAATTGATCAGCTAACGCGCGCCCAAGCGCCGCCCCTACCGTTTTTCTACCACGATCTGCGGCCCGTTCACCGGTTGACCGAGGGGACCGTCTTGCTCATCACGCAATGCTTCAGGCCCTGCGGCCGCTCGTAGCTGAAGCCGGCCTGTTCGAAGAGACTCCGGGTGCCGTTGTACAGGAAGGACGCCGTTACCGTCCGGCCTGCCGTGTCCTCTGGGTATGCCTCCACGACTCCCCCGCCCGCTGCTGCGATCAGGCCAAGGGCACCGCGGAGCGCGACGGCAGACACTCCCTTGCGCCGGTAGTTCCTGTCCACGAAGAAGCACGTGATCCGGTAGTCCGGCGGCCTGTCCAGGCCGGCCTCGTACTCCTTCCTGTGCTTGATATTGGGCAGTTCCTCGGGGCTGCCGTACTCACACCACCCCACCGCGACGGCACCGTCGAAGACCAGGGCGGCGTGCGCGATGCCCTCGTGCACCAGCCGCTGCTTGAGTGCCCGGTTGCTCTCCACCGTCTGGCCCTGCTCTTCGCACGCGTCGTGACGGCTGGCGTGGTGCTGGCCGTTCGGGCCGTCGCAGATCCGCAGGGCGGTCCGGTCGTGGAACCAACTGCACCAGCAGTTGTTCCATACTCCGTTGTGCCGCTCTGCCAGGCCCGCGAAGGCGTCCCAGGTGCCTGCACCCAGCGGTCTGATCACGTACTCGCTCACCGCTTCACCTTCTTTCGGCCACCGCGTGCATCCGCGGCCTGCTCGGTGCGGTCCGTGTCTCGCACCCTAGGACCAGTTGCGGACGATCCCTGTCCGGATTGTGGGAAGCTGGGAAAATGCCTGATCACGAAGAGCTGAGGGCACTGCGGCAGCGGTGCACACGGTCGGTCCAGGGCCACGGGCTGCCCACCGTGGCCTCGATGCTCGGCACAGTTCCGCCGGATACCGCGATGGACAGCTACGGCGAGGGTGGCGTGGTGGCCGCGCTCGAGGCCGAGATCTGCCGCGTGCTCGGCAAGCCAGCGGCAGCGTTCTTCCCCTCGGGCGTCATGGGACAGCAAGCGGTCCTGCGCGTGCACGCGGACGGCCGGAATCGCCGGACGATCATCTTTCATCCGATGTGCCATCTCGAGCGGCACGAGGAGCAGGCATACCAGCGGCTGCACGGGCTCGTCGGCCGGCCAGTCGGTCACCGTGACCGGCTCATCACGATGGACGACCTCAAGGACATTGCCGAGCCGCCGGCCGCGCTCCTGCTCGAACTGCCCCAGCGTGACATCGGCGGCCAGCAGCCGGACTGGGACGATCTCGCGGCGCAGGTCGGCTGGGCCCGCGAGCGCGGCGCCGCCGCGCACATGGATGGAGCGCGGCTGTGGGAGTCCTCGGCGGGGTACGGGCGGTCACCGGCCGAGATCTCGGCCCTGTTCGACACCGTCTACGTGTCCTTCTACAAGGGCATCGGGGCGCTGCCGGGCTGCTGCGTCGCCGGGCCGCAGGACATCGTCGACCAGGCCAGGGAATGGCGACGGCGGATGGGCGGCACGCTGTACGGCCTGTGGCCGAACGCGGCCTCCGCGCTGAGCCTGCTCGCCGAACGGCTGCCGAAATTCCCCCGGTATCTCGACCACGCCCGGGCGATCGCGGCCGCGCTGTCCGCCGTGCCCGGCATCACGGTGATCCCGGACCCGCCTCAAGTGCCGATGATGCATCTGCTCCTGCAGGTGTCCACGGAGGACTACGCGAAGGCCGCCCGGCGGCTCGCCGAAGATCAGGGCATCTGGGTAACCCAGTCCTGCATGCCGACAGCGGACCCGGCGGTGCAGCGGCTTGAGTTCTCCGTCGGCGACGCCACGCTGGAGTTCACCCCGGCGGCGGTAGCCGAGATCTTCGCCGGGCTCATCGGTCGCTGACGATCGGCCTGCCGGGGCCGCCCGCTGAGCGCGTGGCAGGCCGCGTGTCAGCCGTGCCCGCAGCACCGGGTAATGCGCTGGGCTCGGTTTGCGCCACCGGCTAGACTTGGTTGCACACGGCGATGATCCGGCTATCACCGGGGAGCTTCCGGAAGAAAGGGCCTGCTAGGCCGTCGGGAACGGCGGGCTGGCGGGTCCGATTAGAACCGGGCGGGTCCGGCCCGTCACAGCCGGCCATGAAGCGGTCGCGGGCTTGGCGAAGAGCCAGATTCCGCGGCAAGCGAGGTGGTACCGCGGTACGCCCGCGCGGGAGCGGGCGAGTCGTCCTCGCGCACAGTGCTGGCCCAGGGGGCGACCCCCGGACCCCCGCGAAGCTGGCCCGGGGGGCGACCCCGGACCCGCGAACGAAGCGGGCAAGCGCCGGAAGCCGACCAGGACGCCGCAAGGACCACGACAGATGACCGTTTATCCCCGCGCCGAGACCGCCAAGGCCGCTGGCCAGGCTGCGGGCGGAGTTCCGGCGCAGCCGAGTTTCCCCGACCTCGAGGAAGGTGTGCTCGCCTACTGGGCGGCTAACGACACCTTCCGCGAGTCGGTACGCCAGCGCCCGCAGGACAACGAGTTCGTCTTCTATGACGGTCCGCCGTTCGCCAACGGGCTGCCGCACTACGGCCACCTGATCACCGGCTACGTCAAGGACGTGGTGCCAAGGTTCCGCACCATGCAGGGCCGACGGGTGGAGCGGCGGTTCGGCTGGGACTGCCACGGCCTGCCAGCCGAAGTAGAGGCCGAGCGGCTGCTCGGCATCTCCGGCAAGCCCGAGATCGAGGCCATGGGCATCGGCAAGTTCAACGAAGCTTGCCGCGAGTCGGTGCTGCGCTATACCCGCGAGTGGCGCGACTACGTGACCCGGCAGGCGCGCTGGGTCGACTTCGACAACGACTACAAGACGCTCGACCTCTCCTACATGGAGAGTGTCATGTGGGCGTTCAAGCAGCTCTACCAGAAGGGCCTGGTCTACCAGGGCTTCAAGGTGCTGCCGTACTGCTGGCGCTGCGAGACGCCGCTTTCCAACCACGAACTGCGGATGGACGATGACGTCTACCGCGACCGGGCGGACCCGTCGGTCACCGTGAGGTTCAAGCTCGAAACCGGGGAGTGGCTGCTGGCCTGGACCGCCACGCCGTGGACGCTGCCATCCAACGAGGCCATCGCCGTCGGCCCGGACATCAGCTACACGGTGCTGGAGAAGGACGGCGAGCGCTACATCCTGGCCCGCGACCGGCAGGCCGCCTACGAGCGCGAACTCGAGGGCGCGGCCGTGGTCGGCGAGCTCACCGGCCGGGACCTGGCGGGCAGGCGTTA
>JASHTT010000569.1 GCA_030040415.1 Streptosporangiaceae bacterium
GGCTATGCCCGCCCGACCTCATTGCGGTCAGGTGAGCGCAACGTATCACGGACCGCTCAGCAGACCGCGACAGGGTGCTCGTGAAAGATATCACAAGCTCGCCCTGACACATATCGGCTGGGTTACCTAAGGTGACGAATCACCCGGTTCACGCCGCCGTCTCCGCAGGTCAGCTGGAATATCGGGGCCACGTACTCTGGGTAAAGAGCCGGCCGGCGGCTGGTCACGCTAAAGGCGCCGGCGGTGCCTTCGGGCGCGCCGACGCGCCCGCGACCGCAGGCGGCACGTAGCCCACCACGGAGCGCGGCTGGTCGAGATCATCCGCGGGCACCTGGGGCTTGGCGGACGGCGCGGTCGCGCCGTTGCCATCGCCGTTGAGCGCGGCCGACGTGCCGACCGCGGTTGCACCGACCGCGGTTGCACCGACCACGGGCGTGCCAACCACGGGTGCGCCAACCACGGGTGCGCCGACCGCGGTTGCGCCAGCTGCAGGGGCTACCGCCGCCCGCTTGCCCCGGTTCCAGAACCGCAGTTGCGGCATGGACATGAGCAGCAGCACGATCACGGCCCCTAGCGTGATCCCGACGAAGACCAGCAGCGGATTGCCGTGGTGGTTGCTGGCACCCGGCCGCTGAGTCTTCTCGGTCGACAACCACACGACGCTGCCCGAGAACAACGCGGCCCACAGGTACATGATCAGCACGCTGGTGCGCTGCGAGTGGCCGATGTCGAGGAGCCTGTGGTGCAGGTGCTTGCGGTCGGCCGCGAACGGCGAGGTCCCAGCCCGAGTACGGCGCACGACGGCGAGCAGCAGGTCGCCGTACGGGATGACAAGCAGGGCGGCCGGCAGCAGCAGCGGCATGATCTCCGGGAACCTGTTGACCTGGCTCGCGTTCACGCCCGGATAAAGCGAGGTGATGCTGGAGATCGGCACGTACGCGAGCAGCAGGCCGAGCAGCATGGCGCCCGTGTCGCCCATGAAGATCCTGGCCGGGTAGAAGTTGTGCGGCAGGAAACCCACGCACATCCCGATCAGCGCGGCCGAGGCCAGCGCCGGCGCAGCCAGCGACGAGATCACCAGGACCTTGGTCAGCGAGTAGTAGTACAGGAAGAACGAGACTGCGGCGATCGCGACGATACCCGCCGCCAGGCCGTCGAGCCCGTCGATGAAGTTGACCGCGTTGATCGTGACGACCACTACCAGGATGGTGCCGACTGTCGCCTCATTGGGGGTGGGCGAAAGCAAGCCGCCCCCGGGGTAGGGGATCTCGGAAAGCTGTGTCCCGGTGGCCACCAAGATCGCGCCGGCCGCCACCTGGCCGGCGAACTTGGTCAGCGCGCTCAGACCCCAGCGATCGTCGGCCATCCCCACTATGACGATCAGTCCACCAGCCAGCAGCAAGCCGGTGATTCCAGTGCCTGCGAAGGCGTTGTCACGCAATCCGGGTATCTGATCGGCCACCAGCAGCCCGGCCGCCAGCCCGGCGTACATGGCGAGCCCGCCCCACTGCGGGATCGGTACGACGTGGACGTCCCGGTCCCTCGCCTCGTGCATGGCTCCGGCCCTGATGGCGAGGCGCCGGACGAACGGCGTCACCACGTACGTAACCGCCGCCACCACCAAGATCGTCAGCACATAGTCGTGCACCGATTCACCGGGCCCGCTTCAGATGGAGAGGCATCGGCGCCACTGTATGGCACCAGGGCCGATGCCCAGGGCTTATGGCCTGCTCGCGTCCGATCCTGCTGCGACGGCGGCCACCTCGCGAAGCCTGCCGATGGAGATCGCGCCGCGCCGCAGCAACCTCGGCTGTTCGCCTGTCAAATCCACAATAGTCGAGGCAACTCCGCCCGCGCAGGCGCCACCGTCAAGGTAGACCGCGACCGCCTCACCCAACTGATCGCGCGCCTGTCCAGCCGTGGTAGCGGGCGTTTCGCCGGTCAGGTTGGCGCTGCTGACGGCCATGGGCCCGGTCTCTGACAGCAACTCCAGCGCCACTTTGTCCTGCGGCATTCGGATCGCGACGGTTCCCTTCGTTTCGCCAAGGTCCCAGCTCAGTGACCTCGCGGCCCGGCAGACGATCGTCAGGCCGCCAGGCCAGAACTCATCGATGAGCTGCTGGCCATACGGACCGAGGTCTTCGACCAGGGCCGTTGCTGCACGCACCGTGCCGACAAGGACTGGAGGCGGCATGTCCCTGTTACGCCCCTTGGCAGCCAGCAGCCTCGCGACCGCCTGCGGGCTGAACGCGTCGGTCCCGACGCCGTAGACCGTATCGGTGGGCAGCACCACGAGCTCGCCGTTCAGCACAGCGGTCGCGGCGGCAGCGAGGCCTTCGCTGCGCTGGGTTTCGTCTTCGCAGTCAAACCAGGCGCTCATGGCGATCATCCTGCCACGGCTGAGCCGCCGTCATGGCCGGGCCACACAGCAGTGACGAAACGGTCCCGGCCAGCCAGGTCCGCATGGTTCCTGGTGTCACGCCAGCCCCGTTCCTCGGCGAACACCCAGTACACGGCTGCACCCTGCTGAGCCCCGTGCTCGACGGCGACCAGGCCGCCAGGCCGTAGCAGCCGACTGGCAGTCGCCTCGACTACCCGCACCGCATCCATCCCGTCCGCGCCGCCCCACAGCGCCGTCGCCGGGTCGTACTCTGCCACTTCCGGCGGCAGTGCGGCGCCGATAGGAATGTACGGAGGGTTGGACACGACTAGGTCGACACTGCCGTTCAAGTCGGCCAGCGCGGCCGCGAAATCGGCTGCGTGCAGAATCACCCGGCCGCGCAGGTGCGGGCAAGCGTCCGCGCAAGAGGCGATGTTGCGCTCGGCCCACTGCCTGGCGAGCGGGTCTGCCTCGACGGCGTGCACGACCGCCCGCGGCACCTCCTGGGCGATAGCCAGCGCGATGGCCGCGGACCCGCTGCCGAGATCGGCAACGACCGGCTCGGCCACGTCCATGGCTGCCAGCCGGTCGATAGCCCAACCGGTCATGACTTCGGTCTCCTGCCTGGGCACGAACACGCCAGGGCCGACAGCAAGCTCCAGGTAACGGAAATAAGCGGTCCCGGTTATGTGCTGGAGCGGCTCCCTGGCCTCGCGGCGCGCGACAGCGTCCCAGAACCTCGGGTCGAAGCCATCGTCGGGCACTAGGTGCAGCATGCCGCGCGGCACGCCGTGCAGGTAGGCCGCGATCAGCTCTGCGTCCGTGCGCGGCGACTCGACGCCCGCGTCGGCAAGCCGCGCTGTCGCCAGGGCAATCTCGTCAAGCAGCAGGCTCACTGCGGTAGTGCGGTGCTATCCCGGGGGGCGACCCCCGAACCCCCGCCATTGCCGTTCGCGGCGGCGATCTTCTCCGCCCGGTCGGCCTCCACCAGCGCGTTGATCACGGCGTTCAGGTCCCCGTCGATCACCTGGTCGAGGTTGTACGCTTTGAAGCCCACCCGGTGGTCGGATATCCGGTTCTCCGGGAAGTTATAGGTGCGGACCCGCTGCGATCGGTCGACGGTCGCGACCTGGCTGCGCCGCTCGGCCGACGCCTGGGCGTCAGCCTCCTCTTGCGCCACGGCCAGCAGCCTCGCGCGCAGCACCCGCAGCGCCTGCTCTTTGTTCTGCAGCTGGCTCTTCTCGTTCTGGCACGACACGACCACCCCGGTAGGCAGGTGGGTGATGCGCACCGCGGAGTCGGTGGTGTTCACGCTCTGGCCGCCGGGACCCGACGACCGGAAAACGTCGATCTTCAGGTCAGCAGGATCGATGGTCACGTCGACGGGATCGGCCTCGGGCAGCACCAGCACACCAGCCGCCGAGGTGTGGATCCTGCCCTGTGACTCGGTGGCCGGGACGCGCTGCACCCGGTGTACGCCGCCCTCGTATTTCAGCTGCGACCAGGCGCCGTCGCCGCCGCGGGCCTTCACGGCGACCGTTACGTCCTTGTATCCGCCAAGGCCGGTCATCGTGGCGTCGAGCACCTCGGTCTTCCAGCCGCGACGTTCGGCGAACCGCTGGTACATGCGCAGCAGGTCACCAGCGAACAGCGCCGACTCCTCGCCGCCCTCGCCCGCCTTCACCTCGAGGATGACGTCCTTGTCGTCGTTCGGGTCGCGGGGCACGAGCAGCACGTTCAGCCGTTGCTCGAGCTCTTCCCGGTGCGCCGCGAGTTGCTGTGCCTCGGTCGCGAACGTAGGGTCCTCGGCGGCTAGCTCGCGCGCGGTCGCCTCGTCCTCGCTCGTCTGCTGCCAGTCACGGAACGCCTGGACGATCGGCGCAAGCTCGCCATACCGGCGGGACATTGCCCTGGCCCGGTCGGGGTCTGCGTGGACCGCGGGATCCGCCAGGTCGCGCTCCAGCTGCGCATGCTCGGCAGCTAGGTCGGCAAGCCCCTCAAACATCGCTTACCTCCCCTGCCCCCGTGGTTTCTGCAACCGTGCTTTCCGCCGCCGTGTTTCGTCCCGCGCACCATCGACCCGGCGCATCCACTGCGAGAGGAATGCGCCGGTCATGGACGGAACGCTCGTTTCGTCGGCTACTTGCCGCCCGCCGGCTTCTTGCCGAAGCGGCGCTCGAACCTGGCGACGCGGCCGCCAGTGTCGAGGATCTTCTGCTTGCCCGTGTAGAACGGGTGGCAGCTGGAGCAGACCTCGGCGTGAATGACGCCGTTGCGGGCCGTGCTCCGCGTTGTGAAAGTGTTCCCGCAGCTACAGGT
>JASHTT010000570.1 GCA_030040415.1 Streptosporangiaceae bacterium
CGCTGACCACGCCGCCACCGGCGCAGACGAGCACCCGGTCCGCGACGGCCGCGAGCTCGTCGAAGTCCGTGCTGACCCACAGGATGCCGACTCCTGACGCGGCGAGCTGGCGCATCAGGTCGTAGATGTCGGCGCGGGTGGCGACGTCGACGCCCTGCGTCGGCTCGTGCAGCAGCAGCACCTTCGGCGGCCGCTCCAGCCACTTCGCCAGGACCACCCGCTGCTGGTTCCCGCCGCTGAGCGACGCGAGCGTCGCCCTTGGGTCGTCTGGCCGAACGCCGTAACCGCGGCCGCGCTCCTCGGCCGTGCGCCGCAGCCGGCCATGCGTCAGCACGCCTGCCCGGAAGTAGTCGCCGAGGACGAGCGACATCATGTTCTCGCCGACCGACAGCGCCTGCGCGGCGCCCTGCTGCTTGCGGTCGGCGGGCACCAGCGCGAGCCCGAGGCCGATAGCCTGCCGCGGGGTTAGCCCGGCGACCTCGCCCGACCAGTCACCCACCCGCAGCGTGCCGGCCGTCGCGCGAAGACCCCCGAACAGCGCGTAAGGCAGGTCCTCTGCGCCAGAGCCGAGCAGCCCGGCGGCGGCGACGATCTCCCCGGACCGCACGGTCAGGCTCGCATCCGTCAGCCGGCCTGCGGCCAGCCCCTCGGCCGCGAGCGCCACTGCGCCAGCCGTGCGGCCGGTGTCACTGGCAGCGCGGCCGGATGCGCCGGCCGCGTCAACGGCGGCCGCGGCCTCCATCTGGCTGGCCAGCCGGTGCCCGGAGATGAGCTGCACCAGGTCAGCATCCGACACCTCGGACATCGCCACATCGCCGACGATGCGCCCGTCGCGCAGCACCACAGCGTGGCTGGCGATCTGCCGCACCGAGGTCATGTCGTGGGAGACGAACAGCACGGCGGTGCCGTCGGCCGCGACCCTGCGCACCAGGTCGAGCAGGAATACCTTCTCGTGCTCCGGCAGGAACACTGTCGGCTCGTCAAGCACCAGCACGCCATTGCGAGCGCCGGCGACGCCGCCCTGCCCGAGCGCCGAAGCGGCTGGCGCCCGTTCGCGGAACTCGCGCAGTTCCTCGGCCGCGCGCACGATCGCCAGCAGCGCCTGATCGGTCGGGCGCAGGCTCCCCGCGGGTGCGTCAGGATCGAGGTCTACCTGATAGCTCTCCAGAATCGAGGTGGCTGCCCGCCGCTCGGCGCGCCAGCCGATTGGCTGCAGTGCACGGCTGCGCGCGGCCGTGCGGCGCCCGACGAAGAGGTTCTCCGTCACCCGCAGTCCGCCAGCCAGGCCGAGATCCTGGAAAACGAAGCTCAGGCCGATCTCCCGGTACCCGCCCGGCGGCACCGGCAGCGGCACTGGCTGTCCGGCCACGCGCAGCTCGCCGCCCGGCTCGGGAACGTGGTACCCGGCCAGGATCTTCACGAGCGTGGACTTGCCCGAGCCGTTCTCGCCGAGCAGGGCAACTACCTCGCCCTGGCCGATGCTCAGGGCGACCCCGGCCAGGGCGAGCTGGCCGCCGAAGCGCTTCGCCAGGTTTACGGCCTGCAGTGCCGGCACCCTGGCGGGCGCCGGCACTGCATCCTTGGTGTCTGTCATCAGCTGACCGGCGGCAGGCCCCAGAGCTTCCGGAACCCGTTGATGAAGTCGTTACCGCCAAAGCCGGCGTTCCCGTAGGTGTCGCCAGGGCCGAAGAACTGCGTCACGTTCGACGGCACCCAGAACCTGTCCGGGTCGACCTCGGAGTTCACCGACGCCGCCGGCTTCCCGTCGAGCAGCCGGATGACCTGGTCCATGGCCTCGTAGGCGTCCCAGTCCTCGTCCGGGCCCGGGTCCGCGGCCACGTAGCTGTTCGCCTTCAGCATCATCTCCTCGATGGGCCGGCCGCCGCCCCAGGTGTAGATCTTCAGGCCGGCGCGGTGCGCGGACTCGACGGCCGGCAGCACGAACGGCGTCATGCCGTCGAAGGCGACGATGACCGCGTTCGCGTCCGGATGCGCGAGCAGAGCCGAGGACACATCGCTTTGGGTCGCGGTGGCCCAGTTCTGGATCGGCACGTTGACAGTCTCATCGAGAGTGCACACGCTCGGGCACGCTGCCTTGACCGCGCCGCTCACGGCGGTCATGGATGCCGGGCCCTGGATGATCGAGGTACTGGTCACCAGGATCGCGTGCAGCGGCTTGCCGTCGAGCTGCGTGATCGCGTAGTCGACGTCGTTCTGCAGGCTCTGCGCCGTGTCGACCGCGGTCTCACCGTCGAGGCCTGTGTAGTCGCTCGTCTCGTTGTAGTTACCGTCAACGATCTTGATCCCAGCCTTGGTTGCGGCCGCGAGCTGCGGTCCCACCGCGCCGGGGATGATGCCGCAGAGCAACGCGATCGCAGAGTCGTGTGCTGAGATCGCGTCCTGGATGCCGGTCACCCACTGGGTCGGCACGCCGGAATCGGAGAAGTAGGTCACGTGCGCGCCGAGTTGCGTGCCCAGCGTCTTGAAGTCCTGCGCCTGGGTGTTGCAGGCGTCGATCTGCGAGTTGACGGGCATCACCAGCAGTGACTTGCCCTTCAGCACCGATGCGCTTGCCGCCGGGCCGGGCGCGGTCCAGGTCGGGACCTTCTCTGCCGCGGCGATCTTGGTCTTCAGTGACGAGATCGTCGCAGCCGACACGCCCGAAGACGACTTAGGCGTAGACGCGGTCGAAGTGTTCGAGCTACCGCAGCCCGCCGCGACGAGCGCGGTCGCCGCCGCGAGGCAGCAGATCCCCAAGCCGGCCCGGCGGCCGCCGCCGAGCGCAGCTCTGAGTTGATGTGCAGTCCAGTGCATACCTTGTAGCCTCCGATGCCTTCACTGAAATACATGCGTTCCGCGATGACGGTCCGGAACGTTGTTGCTGAGCGCGCTCAGCTAAAACGCCGCCTGCGCCGGAACAGCAGCGTGCCAGGCGCCCTTCGGGGTCGGTGCGTGCGACGGTCACCTCGCGCGGGTGGTCGCGACGGGGCTCGCGCTGACCTGTCGGGGACGGCAGACCTGCGAAAAGCAGCCCGCCGGAGGACAGCAGCCCATCGCGTCAGATGTTTCCTGCGCGTGAACTTAGAGGTGCCCCAGGACAAGTGTCAACAATTTTGTCGTAACTTTTCGGCACAGCGGGGGTGTGCGGAAGCCTATCAGCGGCGGCCAGTACCCTGCCCGCAGACCGATCCGTCGGAGGGAGGCGGCCATGGCGCCGCGAGTAACCAGTGACCTGCTGCTGGTGGGCAGCCTGCCAGCCGAGTCGACCCAGGCAGCCCTGCGTGACGCCGCGGGCCTGTTCGGCGACCTGGTATTCGCATTGCCGGACGGCGAGACCGGGGCACGGGCTGGCTGGGTCAGCTACGAGCGCGAGCAGCTGGTCCGGCCCAATCCAGGCGTGGAAACCGTCGCCGAGACGCAATCGCCGACCGGCCTCCCGCGGCACGCTTACGAGACGCCGATCTTCAAGATCAGGCCGGGGGTGACCGAGCTGCACTGGGAGACCTGGCCGCGGATCGATGACGCTATCGCCTCGTACGAGGTGTTCCGGGCGCTGCGCGCCGAGGGCGTCATCGATGCGGGCCTGCGCTTCCAGGTCGGCCTGCCCTTCCCGGCGAGCGCGCTGAACGGGTTCAAGGCGGACTTTGCCGCCGACTACCCGGTCGCGGAGCGCGCCTTCGAGGATCTCGTGGCCCGGGAACTGCGCCGCCTCACAGCCGCAGTACCGCCTGGCGACCTGGCGATCCAGTGGGACATGGCGTACGAGACGCAGGATCTCGAGAGAGTGCTCGCGTGGACGCCGGAAGGCGCCTGGGAACGGTTCGCCGGCCCGGTCACCCGGCTGACCCGCCTGGTCCCCGCCGAAACACTCGTCGGCTACCACTTCTGCTACGGCACGTTCCCAGAATGGCCGATGTACGAGGCCCGGGACATGGACATGCTGGTGCGGATGGCGAACTTCGCCGTGCGCAACTCGGGGCGGACCGTGGACTGGCTGCACCTGGCTGGACCCCGCTACCTGCGCAGCGAGGACCGCAGTTTCTTCCGGCCGCTCATCGACCTGGAGCCCGGCGACGCCCGCGTCTTCCTCGGCATCGTCCTGCCGATAGACGGCGCCGACGGACTGCGCCGCAGATACGCCACCGCATCGCGCTACATCGCCGACTTCGGCGTGGCGATGTACTGCGGCTTCGGCCGCCAGCCCGGCAAGGATGGGAACGAGACCATGCGGGAGCACGCTCGTGTCGTCCGAGCTGTCCGGGGCTGATCGCCGGAACCGCGGCCGTTTGCGGCAGACTGACGCCGGGCAGACCGTCGCTGTGCCGGGAACGATGCAGGCGATCATGGTGAATCAGCTCGGAGCTCCCGACGTGCTGCACATCGCGCAGACGCAGGTGCCGGAGCCCGGCCCGGGCGAGGTTCTCGTCCGCGTGCTCGCGGCGGGCGTCGGCCCGTGGGATGCCGGGCTGCGCAGCGGCGGCTGGACGGGTCCGCTTCCTTACATACCAGGCGGTGAATTCGCCGGCGAGGTCGTGGGCGACACCGGGGACGAGGCCGCGTTCGAAGATGGCGAGCCGGTGTACGGCTACCCCGCGCTCACGGGCTGCTACGCGCAATACGTGACCTGCCCGTCGGAGCAGCTTGCGCCGATTCCCGCCGGGCTCACCGCCATCGAGGCCGCAGCGGTGCCGGTAGACGGTCTCACCGCTGAGCAGGGCCTCACCGACGTGCTGAACATCGGCAGTGGCGACACCATCCTGATCACCGCGGCCGCCGGCGGTCTCGGCCATCTGGCCGTCCAGGTCGCCCGCGAGCTCGGCGCCAACGTGCTGGCGACCGGCAGCGCGCAGCACCATGACTTCCTGCACAAGCTGGGTGCGGCCGTCGTCTTCGACCACAATCAACCGGACTGGCCAGACCGGGTCCGCGCGGAGGTCAGCGGCGGGGCGGACCTGGTGCTGGCGTGCGCGGCTCCGACGCTGGCCGGCGCGGCCCGGGCCGCAGCCGACGGGGCGCTGATCGCAACGCCGGTACACGCCGACGATTACCCGGAAGGCGAGCGCGTGAGCTGGCAGCGGTACGACGGCCAGCCCCGCGGCAGCAGGCTCATCCGGATGGCGCCGTGGTTCGACGATGGATCGCTGCAGGTGCACCTATCGCGCAGGTACTCCTGGCAGGAAGCGCCGGCCGCACACAGCGAGATCGAGAACGGGCACACCAGGGGGAAGCTGGTGCTGGTCGTCGACGACGACCTCGCCGCCCAGGAAGGCCTGTGACAGGCCTGGTCGGGCTAGCCGATCCCGGCCGGCCATAGGCTGCGGACGGCTCGCGCCCGCTCCGCACGGTCCAGCCCGCGCAGGTCGGCGGAGCCGTGCTCGGTGACCAGCACGTCCACGTCGTGCGCGGGTGTGGATACCGGCCAGGACAGCGCCCGCACCAGCCCGCTGCGGCCATGGCTGCCGCAAGGCAGTGCCACGATCGACAGTCCGCCGGGCGAACGGCTGGCTGCGGCTGCGTAGTCGGGATGGCCGCCGAGCCCGCCGACCGCAGCGCCAGGCAGCGCTTCGACGTTGACCTGCGCCTGCTCATCGACCTCGAGCGCGGTGTTGACCGCGACGAACGGCCCGTCGGCCGACAACCGGCCCGGGTCGTGGGTGTAGTCGACCGGGTGCAGCAGCGGCCGCCCGTCGGCCCAGTCCAGCAGTCGCTGACCGCCCGCGAGGTACGCGCCCACCGGCTCACCGGCCAGCAGGCCACGCTCGGCGAGGTCTACCACGCCCTCGGAGATGATGCCGGAGTCGATCCGCACCGGCGAGCAGATCCCGTCCAGGATCGCGGCGCCGAGGGCGCCGGGCCCGACTTGCAGTCGTGCCCCGTCGGGTATCAGCGCAGCGACGTGCGCTGCGATCGCCCGATGCTCGGCCAGTGGCGCGCTGAAGTTCAGCGCGGCGGGCGGGTCCGGAGTCTCCGCCACGATCACGACCTGGCCGTCGGGCAGTGGCGTACCCGCATCACAGCGCGGATAGCCAGGCGACAGCACGCCAGCCACCGTGGCGCCCGCCGCGACCGCCGTGCGGAGCCAGGAAACCTCCGGGCCGAAGCAGTACCCACCGCGGGGATGCGGCACCACCGCGGCCACCAGCACGTCGGGACGCAGCGGCCCGTGCAGCAGTGCGGGTACCGCCGAGAGCCGCACTGGCAGCGCCCGCACCAGCCCCGCGTCGACCGCGTGCCGCAGCCCCCAGCCGGGCATCACGGTCCGCACGTCGGTGAAGGCCGCGAAGTCGATGCCGGAGAACGGCGTCGGCATCCAGCCGAGCAGCAACCGGACGCCACCCGCGGCCAGCGCGGCGCTGCTGAGTTCAGCGGCCACGGACAGCGGGCTGCCGATGCCGTCGGCGAAGGCCACGAGCGCACCGGGCCGGACGAGCGCGGCGACGCTGGCGCTCCGCGCGGGCAACCAGGCCACCAGTCAGCCGGGCAGGCTGGCCAGCAAGAAGGCCAGGATCTCCTGCCACGAGGCGGTGCTCGCGTGCGCGTTCCCGGGTACCGAACCCCCGAACGCGATGAGCTCGCCGCTGACCGGATGCACCGCGCTGACCTGGACGGGGAATCCGGCTGGCCTGGTGAAGGCGTGCCCGGCGCCGGGATAGTGGATGTGCCGGATCGGATGCACGGCGCCGTGTTCGCGGCCGCGCCGTACGGCGATGTCCGCGAGGGCGACCGACGGCCAGAGGGCGTCGTCCTCACCCGAGACCATCAGCACCGGGCCGGCGCACCGCTCGACCGGGATCTCCGCCGTGGCGAGATCTGCCGGGGAGGCTGCCGCCAGGCGCGCCTCGAAGGACGGCGTGAGCACGATGGCACCGTCCTGGTAGGTGGGTTCCGGGCCCTCGCCTGAGATGCTGGGCAGCGGCTGCACGGGCTTACCGTCCAGAGTCCATGCGACCCCGCCGCCGCCATCCCTGCCGAACCCGGCCCACACCACGCCGCTCGGCACCATGGCCACCACGGCGGCTACCTCGTCCGGGTAACTCGAGCCAAGCAGCAGCGCCAGTTCGCCGCCACGGGATGCGCCCATCACCGCGACCCGGCCGCCGGCCGCCGGGGCGTTCAACTTCAGCCAGCCGATCGCTGCCTGGAAGTATTCGAGCGGGATGTCGACTAGCTCGGCCGGCAGCCCCGGGTAGTTGAAGTAAGCCAGCGCGAACGCCGCGAACCCGTGGCTTGCCAGCAGGGCTGCCGAGCACTGGACCGTCCCGATGCCGCCGCCCGACCCGGAGAACAACAGCACGGAGGGGAACGGGCCCGGCCCGTGCGGAACGAAAGCGATACCGCGGAGCCCATCCTCGGCCACGTCTATGCGCCGCACGCCTGGCCCGACCTTCAGCCGCACCAGCGAGCCGGAAGTCTCCCAGCCGCTGCCCGCTGCCGTCACCGACACCGGCCACGGAGCCAGCGAGTCCACCGCGGCCGCCGCCGCTGCCGGCCCTGCTGCCCACCACAACCCGTAGGGCTCTACCCCGGTGTAGTCGCCCCCCACGCTCGCTTGCTCAGCGGGCTCGATGACGCCGTTGCCGGGCGCGATGAACTGAGCAGTGCTGCTCGCCTGCCAGTCGCCGTCAGCCCAGCTAGCTGTCACGGTCACGAGTTCGCCGGGCGCGCAGCCCGCGATCGCGAACCGGACAGGTTCATCCGCGAGCGCCTCGGCCTGGTCCATGACGAGCCTGCCAGTCAACGTTTCACCGCCATCCGATGGGAGCCAGATCGCAAGCCTGGCTGCTGCTGACAGGCATGGTACTGGGAAGAATGTGCACGTGCCGGACGACCAGCGGCCCCGCGGCGAGCCTGGGGCCGGCCACGTCGAGCTGCTCGGTGACATCGACCGGCCTGGCGGCTGGATGCTGCTCGTCGACGGGATCCCGCAATCCCACGTGGACCTCGGCGACCCTGCGCACCTGGAGCTCGAGTACATGCGGCGGCTCGGCCATGTGGTGGACCTGTCAGCCCCGACGGGCGAGCCACTGCGAGTTCTGCACCTCGGCGCCGGCGCGCTGACGCTCGCCCGGTACGTAGCCGCGACCCGCCCTGGCTCCAGGCAGCTCGCCGTCGAGTCCGACGGTGCCGTGGCCCGGCTCGTCGCCCGGCGGCTGCCGCTGGATCCGGCCGCCCGGTCCGGGATCGAGGTTCGAGTGGCGGACGCGCGCGCCGCCCTGCCGCAGCTGGCCGGCGGCTCCTTCGACGTGGTCGTTGCTGACGTGTTCGCGGGCGGCCACACGCCAGCGCACGTCACGTCGGCTGAGTTCACCGCAGAGGTAGCCAGGCTGGTTGCCCCGTCCGGTGTCTTCGCCGCCAACGTCGGCGACGGCCCGCCGCTCACCCATGCCCGGGGCCGGACGGCCGCGATCGCGTCGGCGTTCCGTCATGTATGCGTCCTTGCGGAGGGCCCGGTGCTGCGCGGCCGCAGGTTCGGCAACCTCATCGTGGTCGCGGCCGACAGCGCATTGGACATCGCCGGGCTGGTGCGGCGAGCCGCTGCCGACCCGTTCCCGGCAAGGGTGCTGGAAGGCGCTGCGCTTGATGAGTTCCTGGCCGGCGCGGAGCCCATCACCGACGCGACGGCGCGGCCGTCGCCGGCACCGCCGCCGGGCGCGTTCGCCTGAATCAGCTCGGTCGCGGGGCCGTCACGAAGCCGAGCCGCCGCAGCTCGATGGCGAGGCAGCGATCTTCCACGTACAGCAGCCCGGCCCGCTCGGCGATGCCGCGCGCCTCCGCCGACGCGATGCCAAGCTGCAACCACAGGGCAGTGGCGCCGGCCGCCACGGCCTGCCGGGCGACATCGGCCGTCTGGGCCGAAGGCCGGAACACGTCCACGAAGCCGACCTGCTCGGGCACGTCAGCCAGAGTCCGGTAGACCTTCTCGCCGAGAATGGCGTCGGCATGCGGGTTCACCGGGATGATCCGCCAGCCGTGCCGCTGCATCAGCGCCGGTACCGAATGTGCGGCCTTCGTCGGGTGCGAGCTGGCACCCACCACCGTGATGGTGTCGTAGCTCTCCAGGATCCGCGCCACGACCGCGTCCATGTCGCTCACCCAGCCACGGTAACCCCAACCGCGGGTGCTGCCGGCGAGGCGGCTCGCTGCGTGGGGTCCGTGACGATCAGCCCTGCGGAGCACGTGAGCGTCAGGACCGTCCACGGCGTTAGTCCAGATAGTTCTCGCGTTGCCAGGCGGGCGGTTCGTCTGGCGGAAGCTGGTCCCACCACCATGGCAGTTCCGTCGGCTGCCAGTGAGGGTCGGGCCGAAAGTTGCACCAGGTGCCATCGAACGGAAACTGGGCTGCTTCAGCGAGGCCGATGAGTCGGC
>JASHTT010000571.1 GCA_030040415.1 Streptosporangiaceae bacterium
ACAGTCAACACCGTCCGCCGGCTCGGCGGACCCTGCGGGTGGGCCTGCTATCGGCGTGTGTCCTCGCGCTTGCGGCGGCAGCGGCGATCGGCGCTCGCGCGGTAAACCTCGCGCGCGACACGCTGCCTGACGCACCTAGTACCGCGGTCGTGCACCAGCCGCGACAGCCTGCGACCGTCTTGTCCGGTCAGCCAGGCGTGATCGCAGCGGGCGTCGCGCGGCTGCTATTCGCGCGGGCGCCCCTGGTGGTAGTCGCCAACTCGAGCGACAAGGCGAGCATGACGCAGGCCGCCCGGCTGGCCCGCAGTGCGCACGCTCCGCTGCTGCTTGCCGGTCCATCCGGCGGTGACGCGCCGGGGGTTACCGCGCTCCGGGCGGCCGTCAGGGCGCTCAGGCCGCAGCTGGTGCTGGCCGTGGGACTCGATGCGGCAGCGCTGTCCGCGGAACTACCCAAGACGGCAAGGATCATCACCGACCCCGCCGACCTGCCGCCCGGGCTCAGAAAGGTTCGCCTCCGCACCGCGCCGCTGCGCACGGTAGCCGTGCTTGTGCACAGCAGTGGCGCCGACGGCCCGGCCGGAACGGCGGCCCGGGTGACCGCGCGGGCGGCAGGCGCCCGGATCGTCAAGGTTCTGGGCTACGACCCGGGCACGGATCCGGCGGCCATCGTCGCACTGGCATCGGCTAAGCCACGGCAGGTGCTCGCCATCGGAGCCAGCTTCGGCTCGCCCGCAACGCTCGCCACCAGGGTCGCGGTCGCGGAGTCTGGCATGCAGCTGCCAGGCGGCGGGCAGGTGCTGTTTCCCGATCGGATGATCGTGGCGCTCTACGGCCATCCCGACGCCCCCGCGCTCGGTGTCCTTGGCGAGCAGGATCTAGCCGCCAGCATCGCGCGGGCCAGGCGGATGGCCGCCCCGTACCGGAGCCTGACCAAGGTGCCCGTCGTGCCGGCCTTCGAGATCATCGCGACCGTAGCCGAAGCGTCGGCCGGGCCTTGCGGCTGCTATTCCTACGAGACGCCGGTCAGCTTGCTGCGGCCCTGGGTGCGCCGCGCCACCGCGGCGGGCATGTACGTGATCTTGGACCTGCAGCCTGGCCGGGACAACCTGCTCGCGCAGGCGAAGGTCTACAAATCGCTGCTGAAGCTGCCAAACGTCGGCCTCGCGCTCGACCCGGAGTGGAAGCTCCAGCCCGGGCAGCTGCCGCTGCAGCAGATCGGCAGCGTCAGCATTACCGAGGTGAACAGCGTCGTGACCTGGCTCGCCCGGCTTACCTCGCGGTACCACCTGCCGCAGAAGCTGCTGGAGCTGCACGAGTTCCGGCTCTCGATGATCCAGAACGAGCAGCAGCTCGACACCCGGCACACCGACCTGGCGATCGTGATCAACATGGACGGGCAGGGCACCCAGGGGGACAAGCAGCAGACCTGGGAAGCGGTGGTCGGCGCTGCTCCCCGCGGGGTGTACTTCGGCTGGAAGAACTTCCTGGTGAAGGATCATCCGATGGCGACCCCCGGGCTGACCATGGCGAGGACTCCCGAGCCGGTGCTGATCTCGTACGAATGATCGGTGGCAG
Organism: Streptosporangiaceae bacterium; assembly: GCA_030040415.1. Classification (GTDB taxonomy): domain Bacteria; phylum Actinomycetota; class Actinomycetes; order Streptosporangiales; family Streptosporangiaceae; genus JAJYUU01. The sequence goes on from JASHTT010000571.1 coordinate 1,576, forward strand.
ACTCCTGCTCATGACGTATGCAGCCGCACCGGACAGATATGACGAGAAGATGGCCTACCGCCGATGCGGGCGGAGCGGTCTCAAGCTGCCGGAGATAGCCCTCGGGCTGTGGCACAACTTCGGTATCGACACCCCACGCGAGACGCAGCGGGCCATCTTGCTGCGGGCGTTCGACCTCGGAGTCACGCACTTCGACCTGGCGAATAACTACGGCGACGAGCCGCGCCTCGCCGCCGCGGCAAGTTTCGCCGGCTATGACCCGCCCTACGGGTCGGCGGAGGAGAACTTCGGCACGATCTTGCGCGCCGACCTGCGGCGCTATCGCGACGAGCTGGTCATCTCCACCAAAGCCGGGTACGACATGTGGCCCGGCCCGTACGGAGAGTGGGGCTCGCGCAAGTACCTGCTGGCTAGCCTCGATCAGTCGCTAGCCAGGATGGGCCTGGAGTACGTGGACATCTTCTACAGCCACCGGCCCGACCCGCGGACCCCGCTCGAGGAGACCATGGGCGCGCTGGACACGGCGGTCCGGTCCGGCCGGGCCCTGTACGCCGGGATCTCCTCCTACACGGCGGCGCAGACGCGCGAGGCGGCCGCGATCCTGCGGGCGATGGGCACGCCGCTGCTGATTCACCAGCCGTCCTACTCGCTGCTCAACCGCTGGGTCGAGGGCGGCCTGCTTGACGTGCTTGGCGAGCAGGGCATCGGGTGCATCGCGTTCTCGCCACTGGCCCAGGGCCTGCTGACGGAGCGTTACCTGGACGGCATCCCGGCGGGGTCGCGGGCCAGCAGGAACGGCTCGCTGCCCGCGGACGAGGTGACCGAGCAGAACCGCGCGCTGGTGCGAGGGCTCAGTGAGATCGCCAGGGCACGGGGTCAGTCGGTCCCGCAGCTCGCGCTGTCGTGGGTGCTGCGCGATCAGCGGGTCACGTCGGCGCTGATCGGGGCGAGCAGCGTGGCGCAGCTCGAGGAGAACCTCCGCGCGGCCGGCCGGGCGGAGTTCAGCGACGAGGAACTGACAGCGATCGACAGGTACGCGGCAGCAGCCGGGGCGGAGATCCCCGCCGGGTCAGCCGCCAGCTGACGCCGCGGCAACGGCCTCCTTGTACAGCTTTGCCACTGCCGGCCCCAAGTAGGAGCTGTAGGACACCGCCGCGGTGTTCCCGCCCTCCTGGTAGCCGCCGATCACGCCGACGATCACGCCGTCGCGGGTCTGCGGGTCAAAGCTCGTCACAAACGGGCTGCCGCTGGTGCCGCCGGTGAACCCCGCGCAAGCCAGCCGGACCTGGCTGGCACTTTCCCTGGCAGTCCAGGTGAAGCACGTGATCGGCTTGTCAGCGCTGCTCGGGTACCCGGTGACGCGCACCAGATGCTGGTAGCCCGACTCGATGCCCAGCTTGTTAGCGCCGAGTACGTCCTCGATGTTCTTCCCATCCCGGGAGTTGAGCACGACGAAGCCCACGTCGAGGTCCGGGTCGGACGCGTCGTCCCAGCCGCTGGACACGAGCAGCTTCTTGACCGTCCAGACACCGTAAGGCGTGCGGCCGTCGGAGTAGCCGGGGATGAAGACGATGTCGTCCCGGTAGCCGCCGTTCTTACCACCATTGATGCAGTGCGCCGCGGTGATCAGCAGGTTCTTGGCCGGGCTGGAGACGGCGCTCGCAGTGCAGAAGTGGTTGCCGCCAGGCTCGCGGACGAACAACGCGCCAACGCGCGGCGT
>JASHTT010000572.1 GCA_030040415.1 Streptosporangiaceae bacterium
CGTGCCGGCCGCCTGCGGCGCGATGCCGCCCGGCCAGCATGGCGGGACGCTGCCGCCTGGGCAGGCCTACGGCACGGAACTTTCGGTAACCGAGGTCACGGACATCAGGTCGGCGATGACCGCCGCGCTCGGCAGCCGGGTCCGCTAGCCGAGTCTGAAGGTGACGCTGCTGCTGTGCAGCGAGCCGTCGGCCGCGACGGCGCTGTAGCTTCCGTCCGGGGCTTGCGCGCCAGGCACCGGACAACCAGGCGAGGACCGGCGGCCATTCCAGGTCATCGGGACGATTGTCGGCACGCCCCTGGCCAGCGTTGCCACCAGCGACGCCGCCCCCTCCGCGCACTCCGCCGACGTCCAGACGGTCTTCGTACCCCGGGAAATCCGCAGGACCACGTGCCCGGCACCAATGTCGAAGGTGCACGACTGGCTCGCCGTCGACACCACGTCGATCTGGAACTGCGGCTCCTGTCCGCGGGCGTAACTGCCCTGACTGGAGAACAGGCTGAGAACCACCGCACCCGCCGGGCAGGGCAGGCCCCGCTCGTTGCCGGTCTTGTGCCCCTTGTGCGCAGAGTCCGTCTTACCGGTGTGCGAGTTGCCCTTGGCGGGGTGCTTCGTCGCGGACGGCGTCGGGCTGGGGCTAGGGCTGGGCGCCGGGCTCGAGGCGGACGCGGTTGGGGAGACCACGGGTGACGTTGACGCGTGCGGCTTGCGCGGGGGCTGGTCAGTGGCAGCCCGGCTCGGGCCGAGGGCTCCGGAGAACGCCCAGGCCACCAGGGCCAGCACCGCCATGCCCGCGACGAGTGCCAGGAACCGCCGCCGCCAGTACGTCGCGGCGGGCAGCCGCGAGTCCGTCTCGCGACCAGAGTTCGGTCCCATGGGCTGAAGTATGCAAGATCAGCAGGCTGGCGCCGGTACGACCCGCCGAGTAATTGGCTAATCTCCGGGCTGTCACGTTCCCAGGTAATGAGGTTTTTGGGGAACGAGCGCCATTCGGCGGGCCGCGTTCGCAAGTTCGCGGCCCGCGGAGGCGCAGCGATGACACGCGTCGGCCGGTGCCGGCCGGACGTGACACGATCGGTGTCGATGACGACCGCGGATCCGGTGGCCCCGGTGCACGCCTATGAGGCGCCGCTCGCGCTGTGGTATGCCGGGCACGCTCGGGATCTGCCGTGGCGGCGCCCCGACGCGAGCCCCTGGTCGATCCTGGTAAGCGAGATCATGCTGCAGCAGACCCCGGTGAGCCGGGTCCTGCCGGCGCACGCGGCCTGGCTGGCCAGGTGGCCAGATCCTCCGGCCCTGGCGGCCGCCAGCCCGGCCGAGGCGGTGCGGCAGTGGGACCGGCTTGGTTATCCGCGTCGCGCGGTCCGGCTGCACGCGAGCGCGCAGCTGATCACCAGCCGACACGGCGGCCGGATCCCGGAGTCGGCCGGCGAACTGCGCGCGCTGCCCGGCGTCGGCGGCTACACGGCAGCGGCGGTGGCCAGCTTCGCGTTCGGTCAGCGGCACGCGGTGCTGGACACCAACGTCAGGCGGGTGCTTGCCAGGCTCGTGCGCGGCGACTTCCTGCCCGCGGCGGCCCAGTCCGCGGCGGAACTGCGCCTAGCAGAGTCGCTGCTGCCGGGTGACGGCATGCAGGCGGCCAAGTGGTCGGTAGGCGTAATGGAACTAGGCGCGCTCGTTTGCACCGCGGCACGCCCGCGGTGCGCGGACTGTCCGCTGGCCGGCCAGTGCGCCTGGCTCGCCAAGGGCAGGCCTGCGCCGCCGCAACGCAGGCCCACGGCGAGCTACGAGGGCAGCGACAGGCAATGCCGCGGCAGCCTGCTCGCCGTGCTCCGCCTGGCCAGCGGCCCGGTCCCCGCCCAAGAGCTGAACGCTGCCTGGCACGATTCAGGGCAGCGAGACCGCTGTCTCGCTGCCCTGATCGCTGACGGCCTGGTAAGCCGGTACCCGAACGGTTCCGTTGGCCTGCCCGGAGACTGCGTACCGGACTGAGGCCTGCCTTCGCCCGTCCTTGCCTAGTCGGAAGATGCCGTGGTCGCGGTCGCGCCGCTGGCGCCGGCCTTGGTCTCGACCTCGACCGGCGGCTCGTCCGGGACATCGCCCGGCTTGCTGACACCGGTGAAGACGAACTTGGAGTCCTCGCCGCTGCCCTCCGCGTCGACGATCACGATCTGGCCGGCCTTCAGCTCGCTGAACAGGATCTTCTCCGACAGCGGATCCTCGATCTCGCGCTGGATGGTCCTGCGCAGCGGCCTCGCCCCCATGACCGGGTCGTAGCCACGCTCCGACAGCAGCTTCTTAGCGGCGGGCCGCAGTTCGATGCCCATGTCCCGGTCCCGCAGCCGCTCGTCGACCTTCGTGACCATCAGGTCGACGATCTCGAAGATCTCCTCCTGGCTCAGCTGGTGGAACACGATGGTGTCATCGACTCGGTTAAGGAACTCCGGCCGGAAGTGCTGCTTGAGCTCCTCGCCGACCTTGTTCTTCATCCGGTCGTAAGACCCCTTCGTCTCGGTGGCCGTGCCGAAACCGACTGCGGTGCCCCTGGAGATGTCCTTGGTGCCGAGGTTCGTGGTCATGATGATGACTGTGTTCTTGAAGTCCACGACTCGGCCCTGGGCGTCGGTCAGCCGGCCATCCTCCAGGATTTGCAGCAGCGAGTTGAAGATGTCGCCGTGCGCCTTCTCGATCTCGTCGAACAGCACCACGGAGAACGGCCTACGGCGCACCTTCTCGGTGAGCTGCCCGCCTTCCTCGTAGCCGACATAGCCCGGCGGTGAGCCGAACAGGCGGGAAACCGTGTGCTTCTCCATGTACTCGCTCATGTCGAGCTGGATCAGCGAGTCCTCGTCGCCGAACAGGAACTCGGCGAGCGTCCTGGACAGCTCGGTCTTGCCGACGCCAGACGGCCCAGCGAAGATGAACGACCCGCCGGGCCGCTTCGGGTCCTTCAGGCCGGCCCGCGTCCGCCTGATCGCCTGTGACAGCGCCTTGATGGCGTCGTTCTGGCCGATGACGCGCCGGTGCAGCTCGTCTTCCATGCGGAGCAGCCGCTGCGACTCTTCCTCGGTGAGCTTGAACACGGGGATACCGGTCGCGGTCGCCAGGACCTCGGCTATCAGTTCCTCGTTCACCTCGGCCGGGGTGTCCATGTCGCCGGCCTTCCACTCCTTCTCGCGCTGGTCCTTCTTCTCCAGCAGCTGCTTCTCGCTGTCCCGGAGCGACGCGGCCTTCTCGAAGTCCTGCGAGTCGATGGCCGACTCCTTCTCGCGCCGGACGTCGGCGATCCGCTCGTCGAAGTCGCGCAGGTCCGGCGGCGCGGTCATCCGGCGGATGCGCATCCGTGACCCGGCCTCGTCGATCAGGTCGATCGCCTTGTCCGGGAGGAACCGGTCACTGATGTACCTGTCGGCCAGCTGGGCCGCGGCGACCAGCGCGTCGTCGGTGATGGTGACCCGGTGGTGCGCCTCGTACCTGTCGCGCAGGCCCTTCAGGATCTCGATCGTGTGCGAGATCGTCGGCTCGGCGACCTGAATGGGCTGGAACCTGCGCTCCAGGGCCGCGTCCTTCTCCAGGTGCTTCCGGTATTCGTCCAGCGTGCTCGCGCCGATCGTCTGCAGCTCGCCGCGAGCCAGCATGGGCTTCAGGATCGATGCCGCGTCGATAGCGCCCTCGGCGGCTCCGGCCCTGGCCAGCGTGTGGATCTCGTCGATGAACAGGATGATGTCGCCGCGGGTCCTGATCTCCTTGAGCACCTTCTTCAGCCGTTCCTCGAAGTCACCGCGGTAGCGCGATCCCGCCACCAGGGCGCCGAGGTCCAGCGTGTAGAGCTGCTTCTCCTTCAGCGTCTCGGGCACTTCGCCCCTGACGATCTTCTGGGCGAGGCCCTCGACGACCGCCGTCTTGCCAACGCCGGGCTCACCCACGAGGACCGGGTTGTTCTTGGTCCGCCGGGATAGCACCTGCATTACCCGCTCGATCTCCTTGTCCCGGCCGATGACCGGGTCGAGTTTCCCCTCGCGGGCCGCCGCGGTGAGATTCCGGCCAAACTGGTCGAGCACGAGCGAAGTGGACGGCGCGCTCTCGGAGGGCGCACCCGCAGCGGCCGGCTCCTTACCCTGGTAGCCGTGCAGCAGCTGGATCACCTGCTGCCGGACCCTGTTCAGGTCGGCGCCGAGCCGCACGAGCACCTGGGCAGCGACGCCCTCGCCCTCCCTGATCAGGCCGAGCAGGATGTGCTCGGTACCGATGTAGTTGTGGCCGAGCTGCAACGCCTCACGTAGCGAGAGCTCAAGCACCTTCTTGGCCCGGGGAGTGAACGGGATATGCCCGGACGGCGCCTGCTGGCCCTGCCCGATGATCTCCTCGACCTGCTGACGTACGGCCTCGAGGCTTATCCCCAGTGATTCGAGAGCCTTGGCAGCGACGCCCTCACCCTCATGAATGAGGCCGAGCAGGATGTGCTCGGTACCGATGTAGTTGTGGTTGAGCATCCTGGCCTCTTCCTGTGCCAGGACCACAACCCGCCGCGCCCGGTCGGTAAACCTCTCGAACATACTGTCGCTCCTCACAGAGCGGTCGGGGGAAGGGCAACGGATCTGCCCCATCCCTTCCGCATGGTAGCCCGCGTACCGGGCAACGCCATGACGTGCGACATGCCGCACTAGTCAAAACGTTCCCCACCACAGGGACGTTCATCCCATTCAAACCTAGGCTGAGCAGGCAGTGTTCCCAGCTACGCCGCAAGCGAAAGTTCGCGCGCCGAACTTCGCCAGCAGCGAACGGCCCAGTTGCCTTGCCCTTCCCCAGGGATGGCGCGTTACTCGCATTATGCCCAGGCAAGCTGAGGGCCAGCACCGGCTTGAACCGTGCACTTGTCCTGACACGATTCGCCGCAGACCCTGTCATGTGGACACCCGGCCCGCTTATTCAGCAGCGGCGTCGATCGGCTCCAGGAGCGGCTTTGATCGGCGGATATGCCGGGATGCCGCGTTATAGCGCTCGAAGCGTCCTTAGCACTTGCTTAGGGTTCGCTTAGCCTTCGCT
>JASHTT010000573.1 GCA_030040415.1 Streptosporangiaceae bacterium
CCGAGTGCATCGGGCAGGATGTGACCATTAAGGATGGAAATCGGCCCTGCATTCACCGCGCAGCCACTGACAGGACTTTCCCAGCCAATGAGCCCGGCCCGGCTAGCACCTGCCGCCAGCTCGACCGACTGGCCGTGGCTGCAAGCGGCCGCCGAGATGGCCAGGCTGGCTCTTGATCACTATGCCGCGGATGGCGCGGCCCGGCCCGGCGACCCGATCAGCACGTGGACGAGCCTGCCGCGGGTAGCAACCCGCACGCCGGCTCCTACCGCCCGGTCCGTCACGCTGGCACGAGCCTTCGCTTTACGGACCATGCGGCGGTGGGGCGTGACCGACAGGGCCGAGGATGTCGGCGCGGTAGTGTCCGAACTGCTTGCCAATGCGCTGCGGCACTCGCTGCCCGTCGAGGGCCCGCCTGACAACGGGGCCGCCTGGCACCCAATCCGGCTCGGGCTGCTGCATCCAGGGCCGTGCGTGCTGTGCGCGGTCGCCGACCCGAGCTCGCTGGCTCCGGTACTGCGCCGCCCCGAGTGGATCGACGAGACCGGCAGGGGCCTGCAGCTGATCGAGTCACTCAGCGACCGGTGGGGCTTCTGCGCAGCACCCGTCGGCCTCGGCAAGGTCGTGTGGGCGGCATTCGCCACGACGGCCGGCCTCTCCTGACAGCTCCCGACAGCTCCCGACGGCTGCTGACGACGGCTTACCGCTGGACAACCGGCAGCGCTCGGGAGCCCCGGACCGAGGCACACACGCCGTCGCTCGCCGCGGCGGCGGCGACCCGCTCAGCATCCGGCGTCCCGTACAGCGTTGTCCGCTGCGCGAGCGGCCGGCCGGTCGGCTCGACCAGCTCGGCGAGCTGGCTGATCGTCTTGTACGAGCCGTTCTGCGACCCGGCCATCCGGCTGATGGTTTCCTCCATGAGCGTGCCGCCGAGGTCGTTGACGCCGCCGCGCAGCACGTCCTGGCAGACCTCGGCGCCGAGCTTGACCCACGAGCACTGGATGTTGCCGATCGCGCCGTGCAGCATGAGCCGCGACAGCGCGTGCACGGCCCGGTTCTCCCGCACCGTCGGGCCGGGCCTGGCCAGGCCGGCCAGGTAGATCGGCGAACTGGCGTGCACGAACGGCAGCAGCACGAATTCGGTGAACCCGCCGGTGCGCTCGGCGATGCCCCGGATGACCCGCAGGTGCCCGACCCAGTGCGCGGGCGTGTCCACGTGCCCGTACATCATCGTCGCCGTCGTCGGGATGCCCAGCTCGTGCGCGGTCGTGATCACCTCGACCCAGGCGGCCGCGGGGAGCTTGCCCTTGGTCAGCACCCAGCGCACGTCGTCGTCGAGGATCTCGGCGGCGGTACCGGGCAGCGAGTCCACCCCGGCCTCCCGGGCGCGGACCAGCCACTCCCGGACCGGCAAGCCGGTCCGGGACGCGCCGTTCATCACCTCCATGGGTGAGAAGGCGTGCACGTGCAGCCCGGGGCAACGCCGCTTGACCTCGGCGGCGATGTCGAAGTACGCGCTGCCTGGCAGGTCCGGGTGGATGCCGCCCTGCATGCACACCTCGGTGGCGCCGGCCTCCCAGGCCTCCGCCGCGCGGTCGCCCACCTGATCCAGGGACAGCGTGTAGGCGTCGGCGTCGGTGCGCCGCTGCGCGAAGGCACAGAACCTGCAGCCGGTGTAGCAGACGTTGGTGAAGTTGATGTTCCGGGTGACGACGTAGGTGACGTCGTCACCGGCAACGTCCCGGCGCAGCCCGTCGGCCAGGCCCGCCAGCGCCTCCAGCTCAGGCCCGTCGGCGTCGAGCAGCGCGATCGCCTCGTCGTCGGTAATCCCGGCGGGGTCGCGCTCGGCGCTGTGCAGCGCCGCGAGCACCTCGGCGGGCGCCCGCCGCCCGGGTCCAGCCGCGGCACCGTGGCCGAGGCGTGTGCCCACCTCCGCCCAGTCCCCGTACACCTCGGCGAAATCGTCCCGCCGGTCCGACGTCCGGCCGGTCGTGTCGATGCTGACGTGCAGGTCCGTCCTGCCACTGGCGTCGCCCCAGCCGCCGTCCGGCTCCTGCCAGGGCAGCCCCGATGGCACGGCACCGTCGGCTGCGAGGCCAGTGGACGGATCTGCGAGCGCGGCCACGTGCGCGGACAGGCGCGGGTCCAGCCACGGCTCGCGGATGTACCCCGGGTAGATCGTCAGCCGTTCCGCCAGCCCGAATCCCTCGGCGGCGGTCAGCGAAGCCAGGTCGTCGATCTGCGGCCAGGGCCGTTCCGGGTTGACGTGATCGGGCGTCAGCGGCGAGACACCGCCCCAGTCGTCGATGCCGGCGGACAGGATGAGCCGGTGCTGGTCGCCGATCAGGTTCGGCGGCGCCTGGATCCGCGCCGACGGGCCGAGCACCAGCCTGGCCACGGCGATCGTGGCGGCGAGGTCGTCAAGCTCAGCGTCCGGCACGCCCCGCATCTTGGTGTCGGGCTTAGCGCGGAAGTTCTGCACGATGACTTCCTGGATGCCGCCGTACTCCCGGGACACCTGCCGGATCGCGAAGATCGAGTCGGCGCGCTCGGCGAGCGTCTCGCCGATGCCGATGAGGATGCCCGTGGTGAACGGCACGCTGCACCGGCCCGCGTCCTGCAGCACCCGCAGCCGTACCGCCGGGTCCTTGTCCGGGCTGCCGTAGTGCGCGCCCCCGCGCTCGGAGAACAGCCGCCGCGACGTGGTCTCCAGCATCATCCCCATGGACGGTGCGACGGGCTTGAGCCGCTGGAAGTCCTGCCAGTTCAGCACGCCGGGATTGAGGTGCGGCAGCAGCCCGGTCTCCTCCAGCACATGGACCGCCATCGCGCGCACGTAGGACAGCGTGTCGTCATAGCCGTGCGCGTCCAGCCAGTCCCTGGCCGC
>JASHTT010000574.1 GCA_030040415.1 Streptosporangiaceae bacterium
TCGCTCGGTGCGCTGCGGCCCGGCATGACGAGGCGGTTGTCCACTAAGGAAGTGGGGGACCTGTACGCCGCCGTCGGCCTTTAGCCGGCCCGCCGGTAATCTGACCCGGCATCATCTCGTCGGCACCCAGGGAAGGGGAGGCAAGTGGCTGTCCGTGCAGTCCGTGGCGCGGTCCAGGTCGGCGGCAACGACCGGGCTGAGGTCCTGGCGGGCACGGCGGAACTCGTCGCGGCCGTGATGGCGCGGAACGAGCTCAGCCCGGAGGACGTGATCAGCGTCATCTTCACCGCAACGCCGGACCTGACGGCGGAGTTTCCGGCGCTCGCCGCCCGCCAGCTCGGTTTCCAGGAGGTGCCGCTGCTGTGCGGCGCGGAGATCGATGTACCGGGTGCGATGCCACGGGTGGTGCGGCTGATGATGCACATCGAGACGACCAAGCCCAGGTCTGCGATACAGCACGTCTACCTGCGCGGCGCGGCCGCGCTCAGGCTGGATATCGCCCAGTGAAACCGGCAAGCGCCATCGTCATCGGCACCGGCCTGATCGGCACGTCGGTGGCGCTTGCGCTGCGTGACCGCGGCGTTGCGGTGTGGCTGGCGGACGCCGACCCAGCTGCGGCCAAGCTCGCCGTCGACATCGGGGCCGGCCAGCTGCTGCCGGACGCCGGACCCGAGGCGGGACCAGCCGACGTCGCGGTGCTGGCGGTACCGCCACCGGCGGTGGCCGCCGAGTTGCACGGGGCCCAGCGGCGCGGGCTGGCCCGTTGCTACACCGATGTCGCCAGCGTGAAGCAGCAGCCGGTGGCAGGCGCCAGGGAGCTCGGCTGCGACCTGACCAGCTACGTGCCAGGCCATCCGCTGTCCGGCCGGGAGCGCTCAGGACCCGCAGCAGCCAGGGCCGACCTGTTCCTCGGCAGGCCGTGGGTGATCTGCCCGCTGCCCGAGAACGACGACCAGGCGATTTCCCTGGTTGAGAGCGTGCCAGAGGCCTGCGGTGCCCAGGTGGTCGCGGCTTCGCCGGCCGAGCACGACCAATGGGTCGCGCTCGTATCGCATGCCCCGCACCTCGTCGCCGTGGCGATGGCAGCGAGGCTGACCGTGGCGCCGCCGAGCGCTCTTGCGCTGGCCGGCCAGGGGCTGCGCGACGTGACCAGGATCGCTGCCGGCGACACCGGGATGTGGTCGCAAATTCTGTCCGCTAACGCTGGCCCGGTCAGCTCGGTACTGCGGGACGTCGCCGCAGAACTGACCCAGGCTGCCGGGATCCTGGACGGCCTGGCCGGGGCTGCTGGCCCAGGCGACGAGCGGACTCGCACGGAGCTGGCGGCGTTGCTCGAGCGAGGCGGGGCAGGTGTGCACAGAATTCCGGGCAAGCGGGGCGGGCCGGCCCCCGAATTCGCCACGGTGCAGGTGGTCATCCCCGACAAGCCAGGGGAGCTGGCCAGGCTGTTTCTGGCCGCAGGGGAGGCGGGCATCAACATCGAGGACATCGGGATTGAGCACTCGCCCGGCCTGCCCGTGGGTGTCGCCGAATTGTGGGTACGGCCGGAAGCCGTCGGGCCGCTGACGGGCGTGCTGGCTGCGGCCGGCTGGCCAGTCCGCCGGTAGCATCGCTTCGTGACCGAAGCAGACGCGACCTACGGGGGCCTTGTCATCGCCATCGACGGGCCGGCGGGCTCGGGCAAGTCCACGGCCGCCAGGCGCGTCGCGGCCGCACTCCGCCTGCGCTATCTCGATACCGGGGCGATGTACCGCGCGCTGACCTGGTGGATGATCGACCACGGGGTGGATATCGCGGACCCCGGCGCCGTGCTCGCCCGGCTGGACCAGCCGCGGATCGTCGTGCGGGCCGACCCTGACGCGCCGCTGGTGATGCTCGACGGGAAGGATGTTTCCGGCCCGATCCGCAGCCGTGAGGTCTCCAACAGGGTCAGCCAGGTAGCCGCGATCCCACGGGTGCGCGAGGTCCTCGTCGCGATGCAGCAGCGGATCATCGCCGACGCTCTCGCGGCTGGCGAGGGCATCGTCGCCGAGGGGCGGGACATCGGCACGGTCGTCGCCCCGAGCGCCGAGGTGAAGGTGTACCTGACCGCCAGCGAGCGGGCGCGCGCGCAGCGGCGCAGCGCGGATCTGACCGCCGACCCCGCCGCCACGGTGGCGACCACCGAGCGGGAGCAGGCGCGCCGGGACCGGCGCGACGCGCCGCAGATGGCGATGGCCGATGATGCCGTGCACATCGACACCACGCTGCTCGACCTTGACGAGGTCGTGCGCCGGATCCTCGCCCTGGCAGCTCAGCAAGCGGTGCCGCATGGGTGAGCCCGACCTGGGCGGCGCGGGCGACGCAGGCTGCCCGGTACTCGCCGTGGTCGGCAGGCCGAATGTCGGCAAGTCGACGCTCGTCAACCGGATCCTCGGCAGCAGGCAGGCAGTCGTGGAGGACACACCCGGCGTCACGCGGGACCGGGTCAGCTACGACGCGAACTGGCGAGGCCGTGCCTTCACTGTCGTGGACACCGGCGGCTGGGAGCCGTCGGTCGAGGGCAGCGCGGCACTGGCCGCCCGTGTCGCGGCGCAGGCCAGGGTTGCGGTCGACGCGGCCGACGCCGTGCTGTTCGTGGTTGACGCTGTCGTCGGCGTGACCGAGGCCGACGCCGCCGTCGCCGCGGTGCTGCGGCGGTCCGGCAAACCAGTGGTGCTAGCCGCGAACAAGGTAGACGATGCGCCATTCGAGTCAGAGGTGCACGGGCTGTGGTCTCTTGGCCTCGGCGAACCTGTCCCGGTCAGCGCTCTGCACGGCAGGGGCAGCGGCGACCTGCTCGACGCAGTACTTGATGCCCTGCCGGAGGCTCCGCCAGAGCGGGCCGAAGCCGAGGGCGGGCCGCGCCGGGTGGCGCTGATCGGCCGCCCCAACGTGGGCAAGTCGAGCCTGCTGAACAAGCTGGCGGGCAGCGAGCGCGTGCTGGTGGACGATGTGGCCGGCACGACTCGTGATCCTGTCGATGAACTGATTGAGCTGGGCGGTAAGACCTGGCGGTTCGTCGACACGGCCGGCATCAGGCGGCGTGTGCACCAGACGCAGGGTGCTGACTACTTCGCGGCGCTGCGCACCGAGCGAGCGCTGGAGCGCGCCGAAGTGGCTGTGGTGCTCATCGATGCCAGCGAGCCGCTCGCTGAGCAGGATCTCCGGATCGTGTCCATGGTCATTGACGCCGGCAGGGCGCTGGTCATCGCGTATAACAAGTGGGACCTCGTCGACGCTGAGCGCAGGAAGTTCCTGGACGCCGAGATCGACAGGCAACTACACAACGCGCGGTGGGCGCCGAGGATCAACCTGTCGGCGAAGACCGGCTGGCACGTGGACCGGCTTGTGCCCGCCCTCGAACTAGCGCTGGACAGCTGGCAGACGCGGGTGCAGACGGGCAGGCTGAATGCCTGGCTGTCGGCCGTGATCGCGGCCACGCCGCCGCCCGTCCGCGGTGGCAAGCAGCCGAAGATCATGTTCGCCACGCAGTCGGGCACCCGGCCGCCGCACTTTGTGTTGTTCACGAGCGGATTCTTGCAGGCCGGCTACCGGCGGTTCATCGAGCGGAAGCTGCGTGAGGAATTCGGGTTCGCCGGGACTCCCGTTCGCCTTTCGATGCGTATGCGCGAAAAGAGGTCGGGGCCAGCCGGCCGTGCGGCACGCGGCCCCGGCCGGGGCTAGCCGCAACCGCATAACGGAAAGCGCCAAGGTGAATTCTCTTCGGGAAACTCACCGCCCGACTGCGGTTCGTGTACTGTCGCAGACAGTGAGCGCACGGATGCCAGGCGTGCGCAGGCGGCCTCCGGGAGCGCAGGGAGACGGAAGGCTGTGTCGGCCTAGGGGGCGAGTGCTGGTGACGGTTGGCCCGACCGTTAGGCGGCGGCGGCTCGGTAGCGAGTTAAGGCGGCTCCGCGAGTCGCAGTCGATAAAACTCGAGGAAGTCGCTGAGCGGATTGGCGTGGCAACCTCGACGCTGTCCAGGATCGAGACTGGTAAGTCTCCGACGAGGCCAGCCAATCTGAGCATGATGCTGGAACTGTACGGGGTCGACGACCCAGCCCAGCGACAGGTGCTGCAGGACATGGCCAGGGACGGCCACCGCAAGGGCTGGTGGCCGATCTGGGATGGGGTGCTGCCGACCGGGTTCAGCATCTACGTCGGCCTCGAGGCCGAGGCGTGCTCGCTACGCGTCTACCAGTCCCAGGTGGTGCACGGGCTGCTGCAGACCGCCGACTACGCGCGCGCGGTGATGACGGCCGTGCGCAGGCGCCAGACTCCTGCGGAGATCGATCGGCTCGTCTCGCTGCGTTTGCAACGGCAGGAGGCGCTGTTCAAGACGGACCCGCTCGACCTCTGGCTCATCCTTGACGAGGCCGTGCTGCGCCGGATGACGGTGCGCTCGGCAATGATGCGCGCCCAGCTCGAGCACTTGTACGAGGCGAGCCAGTTCCCGAACATCACCCTTCAGGTGCTGTCGTTCGGCAGCGCCCTGCATCCCGGTCTCGGTGGCTCATTCACCATCATCGAATTTCCAGAACTTTTTGATGCCGAGGTTGTCTACACGGAGGGTGTCACGGGCCAGGCGTATATGGAGGAACGCGAACGCGAGGTACGCGAGCGCTCCGAGGCATTCGATCTACTACGTGCGGCAGCGCTGCCGCCAGCTGATTCAGCCAGGCTTATCAAAGCCATGTCCGAGGCGTCGCAAGAATCTGCCTGAAAGGGAATAGCTATGCCCGAGTACGACATGTCAAGTGCGGCGTGGATCAGCAGCCGTGCCTGTAACGACTCCGCCTGCGTGCAGGTCGCTTATCTGCCCGGTGGGATGATTGCCATCCGCGACTCCAAGAACCCGCTGCAGCAGGCGCATGTCTTCGACAGGCGGGAGTGGGCCGCATTTGTCGCAGGCGTCAAGGCAGGTGAGTTCGACACGCCAGCTGGCTAACCTGGCTCGCGGCCAGCGGCCATCGTCTCGATCAGGTTAGTACTCTGTCCTGCCGTCATGCTGGCGGCGCTGATCTGCTCCAGGACCGCCGAGTAGCGGTCCACGTCGCCGCGCTTGTCCAGGTACTGTGCGCCCGCGAGCTGTTCGACATAGACCATGTCGGGCAGTTCCTCGGCCGGGAAGTGCAGGATCGAGAAGCTTCCCGGTGCTGCATAGGAGACGCCGAAGAGCGGAGCAACCTGTACAACCAGACCGAGCCTGTCGACCATGCCGAGCAGATGCTCATACTGGGCTCGCATGAGCGCAGCGTTGCCGACCGGCCGCCGCAGCGCGACCTCGTCGATGACCGCGGCGAACCGCAGGCTGCCCGAATTGAGCCGTCGCTGCCGTCGCTTGCGCAGGTCCACCAGCCGGTCGAGATCTGCCGTCGAATAGTCGCCGAGGCGGAAGACGGCAGCCGCGTAGTCCTCGGTTTGCAGTAACCCCGGCACGAACTGGGCTTCGAAGCTGTAGATCACGTCGGCAGACTCCTCGAGCCCGATATAGGGCTGGAACCAGGCAGGCAGCACATCGTGGTAGTGGTGCCACCACGCCTGGCTGTTGGCCTCGGCGGCCAGATTCAGCAACTGGTCGCGCTGAGCAAGGTCGGTGACCTGGTAGAGGCGAAGCAGGTCGACGACGTCAACCTCACGGACAGCATTCCTGCCAAGCTCAATTCTGCTGATCTTCGACTCGGATCCGCGGATCGCTAACGCTGCTTCGCGTGCTGTGATACCACGCGCCTCACGCAGCCGTCGCAACTGGATGCCGAGCAGAATCCGAGGAACCGTGGGCGCCGCGGCGATGCCTGGATCGCCGTAGCCGGGACCAGGATGCCGGCGGTGCGGTACGCCATCTGACATGACCCGCTTTCCTCCGACTGTCTGTGCGTCACTGCGCCAATGACACGGCCAAGCGGGGCTTAACCAGTCATCGTATCGTAACGGGATCCGCGCGCCGGCATCCGGCCAGGAAAGCCTGCTGGGCCGGGCTCCGGTCGCTAGCCGTTCGGTGCGGCCTCGATACGATCACGACTCGGGTGAATCTGACTGAGGCAAAGGCGGTTTCATGCGGTACAGGGCGCTCGGCCACTCCGGTCTCGTCGTCTCCGTGGTGGGGCTTGGCTGCAACAACTTCGGTTTTCGGCTGGACGCAGAGCGGAGCACCACGGTCGTGGATGCGGCGATTGAGGCTGGTATCACGCTGCTCGACACGTCGGACACTTACGGCGGCATCGGCAGGTCGGAGGAGATCATAGGCGAGGCCCTGGCAGGCCGCAGGGACCAGGTAGTGCTGGCGACGAAGTTCGGAAACCAGAACAACGACATGGGCTACGGCCCGGCAGCTGGCGGCAAGGGCGGTCGCGCCTACATCATGCGGGCCGTGGAAGGCTCACTGCGTCGGCTGCGCACCGACTACATCGACCTCTACCAACTGCACACGCCGGATCCAGTGACGCCGATCGAGGAGACGCTGGAGGCGCTGTCGGAGATCGTCCGCGCGGGGAAGGTTCGTTACATTGGGCACTCGAACTTCTCCGGTCTGCAACTGGCGAAGGCTGCTGTCGCCGCCACGGACCTGCGCGCGATCCCGTTCATCTCCGCGCAGAACCACTGGTCGCTGCTAGAGCGCAAGGCAGAGACCGACGTCGTGCCGGCCGCTATCGAGTACGGTCTCGGCGTGCTGCCGTTCTTCCCGCTGGCCAACGGGCTGCTGACCGGAAAGGTCAGGCGCGGTCAGGCCCCGCCCGAGGGCAGTCGGCTCGCTAGCCGGGGCGGTTACATTACCGACGAGAAGATGGACAAGGTCGAGGCGCTTGCTGACTGGGCGCAGCGGCACGGCAGGTCGCTGCTCGAGGTGGCGGTCGGCGGGCTCGCCGCGCTGCCCGGGTGCACGTCGGTGATCGCCGGGGCTACTTCGGCCGAGCAGGTGCACGCCAACGTGGCGGCAGGGGAGTGGGTGCCGACGGAAGACGACCTGGCTGACATCGACAAGATCGTGCCGGTCGGCGGCTGAGGAACCCAGCGCGAAGGGAGTGCTGGCCGATGAGGGCAGCGGTGTACGAGCGCCACGGGGCAGCGGCCGACGTGCTGCGGGTCGATGACATCGACCGGCCAGAGCCGGGCCCGGGCGAGGTCAGGGTCCGGATGGAACTGTCCGGCATCAACCCGACGGACTGGAAGTCCCGCAGTGGCGCGACGCCGCGGCCGGTCGATGTGTTCCAGGTGCCGCACCACGATGGGACTGGCGTGATCGATGCGGTCGGCGAAGGAGTCAACGCGAGCCGCGTCGGCCAGCGCGTGTGGACCTTCCTCGCTGCCGCGGGCAGGCGGTGGGGGACTGCTGCGCAGTGGTCGGTAGTCCCGGCGCGCCAGGCGGTGCCGTTGGCTGACTCTGCCTCGGCCGAGCTCGGTGCGTGCCTCGGGGTGCCCGCTATGACCGCACACCGCTGCTTGTTCGCTGACGGTCCTGTCGAAGGCAAGAACGTGCTGGTGGCGGGTGGCGCTGGCGCTGTCGGGCATTTCGCGATCGAGCTGGCCAAGTACTACGGGGCCAGGGTTGTCACGACGGTCAGCGGGCCGCAGAAGGCGGAGCTCGCCAGGAGCGCGGGGGCTGACCTGGTGGTGAACTACCGCGATGCCGACGCCGCCGATCAGGTGAGGGCGTTCGCACCGCAGATGGACAGGATCGTCGAGCTGGCACTCGGCGCCAACATCGATCTTGACCTCGCGGTGTCCGGGCCGCAGACACACCTCGTGGATTACGCCGCGGAGCCTGCCGACCCAGTGCTGCCCGTGCGCCGGTGCATGAACGCTAACGTCACGCTCCGGTTCATCCTGCTGTACGGAGTCCCGGCGGCGGCCCTGGACCGGGCCGCGGCAGACATCAGCGCCGCGGCCGCAGCCGGCGCGCTGAGCCCGTTGCCGATCACCAGGTACCCGCTGGACGAAGTCGTCGCCGCCCAGCAGGCCGTCGAGTCGAACGCCGTCGGCAAGGTAGTCGTCGAGATTCCCTGACCGCACGTGCGCCATTGACAGCAGCCAGATAACCGTTATCCTCTTGCGGTAGATAACCGTTAGGGGAGGCTTGCTCGTGCAGCAGGAAGTAGTCCTCGCGCTGCTGGCTAAGGAGCCGTCGTACGGCTATCAGTTGCGTGCGCGGTTGCGCCAGGCGCTCGGCCCGCTTGGCGAAGCAATGAACGACGGGCAGGTCTACGTGACGCTGACCAGGCTGGAAAGGGCTGGCCTGGTGACGTGCGAGTCAGCGCCGGGAACGCCGGACCGACCGGACCGCAAGGTCTACGCACTCACGGCAGCTGGCCAGCAGCGCGTGTCTGACTGGTTCGCGGAGGTCAGCTGGCCGAAGCCGGACCTGGCCGAGTTCCACCTCAAGCTGCTCGCGGCGGCGGCCGCGAGGCTGGCCGACCCCGTGGCGATCATCGACGCACAGCGGCGTGAACTGCTGCGGCGGCTGCGCGACGCGCAGCGTGCCGAGATGGCAGAGCCAGCGGGCTCGGACGGCGCGCTGCTGCTCGAGGGAATTGTCCTGCGTTTGCAGGCTGACTTGCGCTGGCTTGAGGCGTGCGAGCGGAGCTGGACACATCGGCGGGCTCAGTCATGAAAGGCAAGGGGAAGGCCGTGACGGACGGCGGGAAGTTCATGCTCCGAGCCAACGACGTGAGCAAGACGTACGGCACGCGGGAAGCGCTAGTCCGCGCCGTGGACGGCGTGGACCTCGACGTAGCGCACGGCGAGACGGTGGCCGTCATGGGCCCGAGCGGCTGCGGGAAATCGACGCTGCTGCACCTGCTCGGCGGCCTCGACCGGCCGGACGCTGGAGAGCTGTGGATCGCCGGGCAGCGCATCGACCAGATGAATGAGCGCGGGCTGGCCGCGATCCGCCGCGACGCGGTCGGCTTTGTGTTCCAGGCATTCCACCTGATGGACGAGCTGACCGCAGTGGAGAACATCGAGCTTCCCGCGCTGCTGGCCGGGCGCTCGCCGCGGGCAGCGAGACGCCGGGCCGCCGAGCTACTCGACCAGGTCGGCCTGGCCGACCGGGCCAGGCACCTGCCAGCGGAGCTGTCTGGTGGTCAGCGGCAGCGGGTAGCCATCGCGAGGGCCTTGGCGAACGAGCCCCTTGTCGTGCTAGCCGACGAGCCGACAGGCAACCTCGACAGCGAGGCGACAGTCGAAGTGCTCAGGGTCTTCGACAGCCTGCATCAGGCGGGCCAGACCCTGGTGATCGTCACGCACGACTCGCGGGTCGCCGCGACCGCAGACCGGCTCGTCTCCATGCGCGACGGCACCTTCGTCGACGAGACCAGACTTACCGGTGGTGCGAGCGGGCGGCTTGGCTCCCTTGTGAACCTGGACGGGTGAACATGGGCAAGATCGTGGTGATCGCCCGGCTGGCCATCCGTGACCTGCTGTACCGGCCCGCGCAGGCCGTGTTGCTGCTGCTGGCGATCTCCGCCGCTACCACGGTGCTCTCCTTGGCGCTTGCACTGCACGGGGTGACGCAGCACCCGTATCAGCAGACCGCGACCGCGACCCGCGGCCCCGACCTGGTAGTGCAGCTGGGCGGTGTCCAGGGGCCGCATAAGGGGGTGCAGTCCGGGATTCCGTCGGTGGTCGAAGCCGAGGCGGAGAAGGCGACGCACGCTGCTGGCGTGACGGCGCACAGCGGTCCCTATCCCGTCGCGGACGTGGCCATGCGCGCCGACGGTCACACCGTCCTTGTGCAGGCCGAAGGGCGCGACCAGGCCGCCGCCGCCGTCGACCAGCCGAAGGTCACGGCCGGCAGCTGGGTCCGGCCGGGCGGCGTTGTGCTCGAGCGGGAGTTCGCCGAGGCGGTCGGTGCGACCGTTGGCGATCGCGTCTCGCTCGACGGTCATCCGTACACGGTCGTTGGGATCGCTGTCACCGCTGCCGCGCCGCCGTACCCGAACATGTGCTCAGTCAACTGCACGATCGCATTCCCGCCCGGCGTACAGGGATCCAACCGCGTGGGACTGGCGTGGGTCGACGAGCGAGATGCCAGCTCGCTCGCCGTCGCCGACGGCGGGCCGCCCTTCTACGTGCTCAACCTCAGGCTGGCCGACCCGGCGCAGGCTGAGGCTGTCGCCGGCGACCTGGGCGTGCCCAACGCCTTCAATGTGACTACCTGGCAGAGCATCGCCGCCGCGGACGGCCTGCTCGTGCAAGACGAGCAGCAAGTGCTACTGCCCGGCGCGTGGCTGGCCGGCCTGCTCGCGATCGCCTGCGTCGCCGTGCTCGCGGGCGGCAGGATGGCGGCGCAGGGTCGCCGAGTCGGGCTCCTGAAGGCGGTCGGCGGCACGCCCGGCCTGGTCACGGTGGTGCTGCTGGCCGAGAACCTGGCTCTTGCCCTGCTGGCGGCGGCCATCGGCCTTGCCGCCGGGTGGCTGGCTGCTCCGCTGATAACCAGCCCGGGCGCCGCGCTCCTGGGGACGGCCGGTGCGCCGTCGCTGACCCCGACGGTCGCCGCCATCGTCGTAGCTGTGGCCCTGGCGGTAGCGCTCGCGGCAACGCTCGCACCAGCGTTGCGGAGCGCCCGCACCAGCACCGTCAGCGCGCTGGCCGGTGCCGCGCGGCCGCCGAGGCGGCGAGGCACGCTCATCGCGGTGTCCCGGCGACTGCCGGTGCCGTTCCTGCTCGGTATCCGGCTGGTCGCACGTACACCTCGCCGGGCCACGCTCGGTGCCGCCAGCGTGGCGGTGACGACGACTGGGATCGTTGCCGTGCTCACGTTTCATGCCAGCGTCGGCGAGCGCCTTGGCGGCGCGTCGTCAGGCGTGACCGATCCGGTCGTCACCAGGGACGAGCAGATGCTGCTGGTGCTCACCGTGGCCCTGCTCGCGCTGGCGGTGCTCAACGCGATCATTACCGCCTGGGCGACGCTCCTCGACGCCGGGGGCTCTACCGCATTGGCGCGCGCCCTTGGCGCGACGCGGTCGCAACTCGCGGCCGCGATAGCAGCGGCCCAGCTACTGCCCGCGGTGCCGGGCGCGATAGTTGGCGTGCCGCTCGGCGTGGGTCTGTTCGCAGCCGCCAACGGTGGCGGTGGCGCCGCCACGACTTTTCCGCCCGTTGCCTCGCTTATTCCAGCAGTGCTCGCAATCCTGGTAGCGGTGACTGGCCTGGCCGCGATCCCCGCCTGGGTCGGCAGCCGCCGCCCGGTGACTGAATTGCTCGCGCAGGACGCCTCCTGATCTGTCGCGTCACGGGCTGAGCCGGTGCAGGTCGCGCGGGAACAGCGTGACCTGGCGGACGTTCGCCGCGCCGGTGAGCAGCGCTGTCCACCGCTCGAGCCCGATCGCGAAGCCGCCGTGCGGCGGCATGCCGTGCTCGAACACCTGCAGGTACCCGGCGAACGGCGCCGGGTCCATGCCGCGGCTTGCCAGCGCCGCCAGGTAGTCGGCGTGCCGGTGCAGCCGCTGCCCGCCGGTGACGATCTCGGTGCCGCGGAACAGCAGGTCGAACCCGTTCGTGTAGCCGGGCCGGCCTGGGTCCGGGTGCGTGTAGAACGGCTTGCTGGCAAGCGGGTAGCCGGTGACGAACAGCAACTCGCTGCCGTGCTCGCGGAGCGACCACTCGCACAGCCAGCGCTCGTGCGCCGGTGCGAGGTCCGGCTCGCCGGTCACGTCCTCACCGGTTGCCCGGGAGATGAGTTCCATCGCCTCGGCGAAGTGGATGTGCGGGATCTGGGCCGGCACCGACGGCAGCGACGCGCCGAGCAACCGCATCGCCGGAGCGGCTCGTTCCCCGACAAAATCCGCCATGCCTGCGACCGCTTCCCGGCAGACGGGCATCACGTCGAAGTGGTCGGTGATGAACCCGAATTCGGCGTCCAGGCTCGCGTACTGCGCCAGGTGCCGCGCGGTGTCCGACGGCTCGGCGCGGAAGACCGGGCCGACCTCGTACACCCGCTCGAACACGCCGACCATGGCCTGCTTGTAGAACTGCGGGGACTGCGCCAGGTAAGCGGACCGGCCGAAGTAGTCGATCGCGAACACGTTCGCGCCGGACTCGGTGGCCGACTCGACGATCTTCGGCGTGAACACCTCGGTGAAGCCCAGCCGGTCCAGGGCGGCACGGAATCCGGCAGCGCTGGCGGCGGAAACCTCGAACCCCGCCCGCAACCGCGGATGACGCAGCGTTGTCGGCGCGCCGTCGAGGATCGTCGGCAGGGTCGCCGTGAGGGTCGGCCGGTACAGGTCGAACGGTGGCGGCGTGGCCGGCCCGGATAGCTCGGTGAGCACCGGGTCGATGAGCTCCGCTCCGCCGGGTGCCTGCTCGCTGGCGACGACGAGGCCCTCGACCTGCAGGACCGTCTCTTCGCCGAACGCCGCGATGGCACCCGGTGGCAGCACGACCTGAGCCAGGCCGGACCGGTCGCGGATGATCATGAAGGTAACGGACTTCAGTTCGCGACGGCGGTGCAGCCAGCCGGCGATCGTGACCTTCTCGCCGATGTGCTCAGGCAGTTCGGCGGACAGGACTCGTGAGATCATCACAGCTCCCTAAGAGATGTGCGATCCCTTGGGAGTGCGGGCGATAAGGGTACTCGCGGTGCCACCGCACTTTCGCCGCCTCGGACTTCGCCGTGGCGGCCTCACTGGGCCCGGTGACGGGGGCTGGCCGGCGGGGCATTGGACCCGCCGCTGGCCACGGCGGTCTTTCCTCCCCGCGCTCGGGAGGGTCTTCGCGTCCGGGCGCGAGGCCGCCTTCGCAGCTTCCGGCGGCTCTCTGCTGGCCTCGTTGAGTACCAGGTGCTCGCGGGATCCCGGCGCTACTCGTCTCCGTCAGCGCGTTGGGTACAGGATAGCCAGTCCTGGCAACTGGCTTTTGCGTGCAGCCGGGCCGGGCGCTGCCTGCCTTACCCTTGGTGTCATGTACTTGCCCCGGCATTTCACGGTCACCGACAGGACACAGATCGAGGCGTTCGTGGACGCCGCGCAGGCCGCCGACCTTGTCACCTTCGACGGCAGCCGGCCCGTGGCCACCTTGCTGCCTGTTATCTGGGAACGACCAGCCGGGTGGCTGGACGGCGACATCGGCCCGGACGGCGAGGCCGAGTCTGTGGACTACGGGCGGTTGCTCGGCCACATCGCGATCGCCAATGACCAGTGGAAGACCGCGATGGCTGGCGCGGAGGGGCTCGCGATCGTGCACGGGCCGCAGGCCTACATCTCGCCGTCCTGGTATGAGAGCAAGGCCAGGCATGGCCGGGTGGTGCCGACCTGGAACTACGAGGCCGTGCACCTGTCCGGCCCGGTGTTTTTCCACCAGGACACCGAGTGGAAGCGCGCCTTCGTGACCCGGCTGACCCGCCTGCACGAGGGGCGGCGGGAGCACCCGTGGGCCGTCTCCGACGCGCCGCCGGACTACATCGAGGGCCAGCTGCGCGCGATCGTCGGCGTCGAATTGATCGTGACCCGCGTGGAGGCGAAGCAGAAGCTCAGCCAGAACCGCAGCGAGCTGGACAGGCAGGGCGTCGTGGACGGCCTGCGGGCGGAGCCGGGACCGGGTACCGCCGAGGTAGCCGACCTGATGGCCGAGCAGCTGGAGAACACCGCTCTGTCAGACTGAGCACATGCTCGGCCAGGTCAGCTTTGCTTTGGCCACGGTCGCGGTCATCATCCTGGCGCGGCTGATCTCCGACCGGCTGCACGTGCCCTACACGATCGTGCTGACCGTGTTCGGCCTGATCTATGCCCTTCTGCCAGCGCCGGACGTCGCGCTTGAGCCCGAGGTCGTGCTGTGGCTGCTGATCCCGCCGCTGCTGTACAGCGCGGCGCTCCGGTCGAGCCTGCTCGCCATCCGCGCGGACTGGCGCCCGATCACCAGCCTGTCCGTCGTGCTGGTGCTGCTGACCGCGTTTGCCGTCGGCTTCGCGCTGTCGCTTGTCGTGCCCCGGATCTCGCTGGCTGCCGGGATCGTGCTCGGCGCCGCCGTGGCGCCGCCGGACCCGGTGGCCGCGTTGTCGATCGGGCGACGCGCCGGGCTGCCCCAGAGGCTCGCGACGCTGATCGGCGGCGAGGGCCTGCTCAACGACGCGACGGCGCTGACGACCTGGCAGGTGGCCGTTGCCGCGACGGTCGGCAGTGGCGTCTCGCTGGCGTTTGCCGTTGGCAAGTTCGTGCTGATCGCAGGGGGCGGACTGCTGATCGGCATCGCGGTCGGGTACCTGCACCGGTGGGCACGCCCGCTGCTGCGCGACCCGTTGCTGGCGAACGCGGCCTCGCTGGCCACGCCCTTCCTGGCGGACACGCTCGGTGAGGTTGCCCACGTTTCCGGCGTGCTGGCCGTGGTGATCGCGGGGCTGATGGCCGGCCACGACGCGCCGCGGGTGGAGTCCGGGGCGAGCCGACTGCAGACCGGCGCCGTCTGGCGGCTTGTCGAGCTGCTGCTCGAAGGCCTGGTTTTCCTCCTGATCGGCGAGCAGCTTCCGCACGTCGTGCGGGGCGTCAGGCAGGAGTCGCCCGAGGTAACCGCCGCAGCCCTCGCCGTGACGCTGGCCGCAGTGCTGCTGGTCAGGCCGGCCTGGCTGGTCTTGACGCAGGTGATCCCTAACCGGCTCGGCTGGCGGCTCGGTTACCGTTACCCTCCGCTGAATGCGCCCGAGAGCATCGCCCTGAGTTGGGCGGGCACCAGGGGCGTCATAACGCTGGCGGCAATATTCGCGGTGCCGCTGACCCGGTCGGACGGCCGCCCGTTCCCCGACCGCGACCTGTTGCTGCTGTGCGCGTACGTGGTCGTGCTCGTGACTCTCGTAGGCCAGGGGCTCACGTTCGCGCCGCTGCTGCACTGGCTGCGGCTGCGGACGAACGACACGGAGGACGCTCAGGTGCGCAGCGAGGCGAGGCTGGCTGCCATCGCCGCAGCCTCCGCAGTCGTCAACGACATGGAGCACGAACGCGAGATCTCGGCTGCCGTGGCGAACGCGCTGCGGGCCTCGCTCGGCCGGCGCGCCCAGCATGCCAGGGAGCAGATCAGCTTGCTCGAGGAAACAACCGACGGTGAGGTCAGCTGGACGCCGGATATGGAGGCGGCGGTGCGTGCCCAGCAGGCGATCATCGATGCGCAGCGCGAAGAACTGCTGCGCTGGCGGGATTGCGGCCGACTGCCGGACGCCAGCCTGCGCCAGCTCCAGCACGAGCTCGACCACGAGGAACACGCCATCCCCGACCTCTGACGTCGGGCAACCGGATCTTCACCCGCGATGAGCGCGATCAGCCAGCCAAGTTGGCCGGGTCCTGCCCGGGACACTCCTCGTCCGGGCCCTCGGCCAGGTCGCCTGCGCATTCGGCCGACTCGGCCAGGCAGTCAGCGACGGCCCCCGCCGAAGCGGCCGGAGCACCACCGGCCAGGATGGCCTCGCTGATGGCTCGTAGCTGCGCTACCTGCTCCGGGCTGAGCTGGTCGAACATGATCCGCCTGACCTGCTCCACGTGCGCGGGGGCGGCCGCCTCCAGCGCGGCGAAGCCCGCCGGCGTGAGCTGCGCCACTTGTCCGCGGCGGTCTGTCGGGCAATCGAGCCGCTCGACCCAGCCGCGTTCCTCCAGCCGTGCGACAGCGTGCGACAGCCTGCTCTTGCTGGAGGTGGAGGCCTCGGCGAGCTGGCTCATCCGCAGCGCAAGGCCGGGAGCCTCGGACAGGCGCACCAGGATCTCGTAATAGCCATGCGGGACGCCGGTGGCCCGCTGCAGCTGGCCGTCGATGGCAGCAAACAGCGAATGCGTGGCGGTCAGGAACGCTCGCCACGCCTGCTGCTCGTCGGCGGTCAGCCACCGAGTCTCGGGCTCGGCCATGGGGACAGTCTAGCGCATTTTGTTGAGCGTTTGACAACCAGCAATGCGCCGTGATATTGGTTGAGTACTCAACTGAAGAACGTTCAACCACCCGCTACGCTGGAGTGATCACATGACCGCAGAAACAACCGAGAGGACCATTCCCGGCTACGAGGCCGGCACCTGGAACATCGACACCGTCCACTCGGAGGTCGGGTTCTCCGCCCGGCACATGATGGTCAGCAAGGTCCGCGGCAGGTTCACGAACTTTACCGGCCAGTTCGTCACGGCAGAGGACCCGCTGAAGTCCTCGGTGACGGCCGAGATCGATCTCACGTCCATCAACACGGGCAACGAGCAGCGCGACGCGCACATCCGCTCGGCCGACTTCTTCGAGGTCGAGACCTACCCGACCATGACCTACAAGTCGACCGGCATCCGCGTCGAAGACGGTGAGTACGTGCTCGATGGCGAGCTGACGCTCAAGGGTGTCACCAGGAGCGTGCCGCTGCACCTGGAGCTCAACGGCTTCGGGCCCGACCCGTACGGCGGCGTCCGGGCCGGGTTCACCGCGTCCGGCGAGATCAACCGGCGGGACTTCAACGTGAACTTCAACGCTCCGATGGCGAACGGCGGTGCCGTCGTGTCGGACAAGATTGGGCTGCAGCTCGAGATCGAGGCCGTCAAGGCCTGATCGGCGGTTACACAAAGGGCGGTGCCGGGCGCGGCACCGCCCTTGTGCTATCCGGCAACAGGAAAGCGACCGGCAGTGCGGACGAGGTCCGCCAGCACCGCACGTTGTTGCAAGTCTGTTAACGCGTCAGCCATCCGGTCGTCTGCGGTAGCCGCCAGCTTGCGCAGAACGCACGCTCGTTCCGCGAGGCTGTTCGCTAACGGGCCCAGCGGGAGAGCAGCTCGGCTTCGCGCTCGGCGGGCAGGCCGGTGCCCGGCGGCGCGGTCTCGCC
>JASHTT010000575.1 GCA_030040415.1 Streptosporangiaceae bacterium
GGCGCACGCGCAGGCGTGCGATCGGGGCCGCCGAGGCCCGTCCGTGGCGTGGCCCGACCCGGCGCTACGACATCATCAAAGAGGGCGCGATCGCGTCGGTGATCGTGCTGGCGCTGACGCTCGGCCTGGCCGGCCTGCTGTCCTCGCCCGACGTACCCGCGATCACCGTGCAAACCTGGTCCAAGCTCTACCCGGCCGACTTCGTCGCCACCGCTGCGCAGGAACTCAACGGCAGCAGCGAGACGGCTACCTACGGTCAGCCCTACAACACCGGCACGGGCAGCGTGCAAACCCTGTTCCCGCGGCCGCAGACCTGGTTCGGCGTGACGCAGCCAGTCAAGGCGGCGCAGGCCTTCGTGCTCGGGCCACTGGAAACGCTGGCACCGCACGACGCCGCGCTGGCGAGCGCACTGAGCACATACAAGAGCGCGCCGGCGACGCAGCAGGCGTCCTGGGCGACTAACTACTACAACGCGGTCGAGGCCAAGATGCCGGCCAATCCCACCACCGTCATGCCGGCCGTGCCGGTCTCCGCAAAAGACGGCCCGGTGCCGGTCATGCTGACCGCCGAGCTGTCCATGGCACAAAGCGGAGCGGTGGACACCGACCTGCTGGCCGGGCGAACCTTCTACGGCACGAACTTCACCAAGCCGCTGCTGTTCATCGAGGACGGCAGCTATTTCATCGACAAGGCCAACGCGATGAACCTGGGCGGCGGTCAGTGGGGCGTGATGAACGAGACCGGCAGTTACCCCGGTCAGCCCTGGCTGTGGCTGTACACGCTGTGGTACCAGTTGCCCGGGTTCCGTACCTCCGCCAACGTGGACATGATCGCGATCTACCTGACCGGGCTTGCCACGATACTGCTGCTGCTTGTGCCGTTCATTCCGGGCTTGCGGGACATCCCGAGGCTGATACCGGTGCACCGGCTGATCTGGCGAGGCTGGCAGCCGCAACAGCCGGGCGGGACAGCGGCGACCGGGCAGGCTCAGCTGCCCGACCCCCGGAGTACCACGTTGTAGCGCCCTGGCATGACCCGTCATGCCGAAGGTCCTGTGGTCGGATGACATACGCCCGCTGCCCGGCGGTTAACCGCCGGGCAGCCTTATTGCTGACAGCATCCCGGTGGCGGTACAGAGGAGAAGTTCCGGAATGTACGCGCACGTAGGAGACCAGCTCGTGCTCGACGGCGACCCGCCGAGAGCAGGGGTCATCATCGGCGTGCCGCATGAGGACGGCTCGCCGCCCTACGTCGTGAAGTGGCTCGCGGACGGCCACATCGCGATGGTGTCGCCCGATCAGTTCGCGCGCGTGGTTCCGGCGAAGCGGGCCCGGCGCCACAGCGCCATCGTGCCCGCTCAGGCGCCACCATCCAGCAGGTCATGAGGCATGGCGCAGCAGTGAGCCCACGTAGTCAGGCACGAACGTCTGTGATTCCCGCGGAGCGCGCACGTACCCCGTTGGCTTCGGCCTGCGCGGCAGCTCGAGCGGCGGCCGCTGCACGTCGTGATAGTCCACGGTGCTGAGCAGATGGGAGATCATGTTGAGCCTGGCACGGCGCTTGTCGGCGCTGTCCACCACGTACCAGGGCACCTCGGGAATGTCGGTGTGCACGAACATCTCGTCCTTGGCCCGCGAGTAGTCCTCCCAGCGGGTCATCGATTCCAGGTCCATCTCAGATAGCTTCCAGCGGCGCATCGGGTCGTCCAGCCGGGACCGGAACCGCTGCTCCTGCTCGGCGTCGCTGACCGAGAACCAGTACTTACGCAGCAGGATGCCGTCCTCGACCAGCAGCCGCTCGAAGATCGGGCACTGGTGCAGGAACCTGCCGTACTCCTCTTTGGTGCAGAAGCCCATGACGCGCTCGACGCCCGCCCTGTTGTACCAGCTGCGGTCGAACAGCACGATCTCCCCGGCGGCCGGCAGGTGCTCGATGTACCGCTGGAAGTACCACTGGCTGCGATCGCGCTCGCCCGGCGCAGGCAGTGCCACGATCCTCGCGACCCGCGGGTTGAGGTACTCGGTCACCCGCTTGATCGTGCTCCCCTTGCCTGCACCGTCGCGGCCCTCGAACACCACGACGAGGCGCATGCCCTCCGCTTTGACCCACTCCTGCAGCTTGACCAGCTCAGCCTGCAAACGAAGCAACTCGCGGCGGTACAGCTTGCCCGGCACCCGGTCGGTCGCCGACTCGCCTGCTCCGGTGCTTGCGTCCTTGCCGTGGTGGGCCATGGCGGTTCCCTTCCCCTCGTGCCGGCCGTGTGCCGGCTCGTACCCGGCCAGCGTAGGTCGGCGAGCGCCCAGGGCCGAAGGTCCCCTGGCACCGTGCCCCTTCGCCTCTGCCGGCGGCTCGGCAGCGGTGCTTGGCTGAGGCAGTAGGCAGTAGCGAGAGGAGGCATGCGAGATGAGCACGCTGACACGCAGGGACAACCGCGGACCCTTGGCCGACATGATCGACTGGCTGGAGACACCGTGGACGGTCCTGCGGCCCGTCACCCCCCATCCGATGCGGGTGGAGGACTACGTCAAGGACGGGCGCTACGTCATCCGCGCCGAGCTGCCGGGGATCGACCCCGCGAAGGACCTCGAGGTGACGGTGGCCAGGGGCATCCTGACCATCAAGGCCGAGCGACGCGAGGAAGAGACCGCCGGTAAGCAGCACTCAGAGTTCCACTATGGCTCGTTCAGCCGCAGCGCGACGCTGCCTGCCAGCGCGGACGAAGCGCACATCGAGGCGACGTACGACAACGGGATCCTTGAGGTCGCCGTGCCGCTGGCAGACAAAGGTGCGGATGGGTCTGGCCGGAAGGTCCAGGTCATGCTGAACCAGCACATCAAGCCCACCTGATAAAGCCTGCTTACACCACCGGAGCGGCCTGGACGAGCGAGGTCCACGCCGCTCCGGCTCGCTCTAGCCGACGGGAGGAACTCAGCCGATGCTCCAGATCAGGATCCACGGCCGCGGCGGGCAAGGCGTGGTGACGGCTGCCGAGCTGCTGTCCGCCGCCGCCTTCGCGGAGGGCAAGTACGCGCAGGCGTTTCCGAGCTTCGGCTCGGAGCGCACCGGCGCGCCGGTCGTTTCCTTCTGCCGCATCGACGACAAGCCGATCCGGGTCCGCGAGCCCGTCATGCAGCCAGACGTGCTGATCATTCAGGACCCGACCCTGTTGCATCAGGTCGACGTGTTCGAGGGCGCAGGCCCGAACGCGAAGCTGCTGATCAACTCGGCCCGCCCGGCAGACGAACTCGGCATCGGCGACTTCACCTGGCAGCTAGGGCCGGGCTGCGTGCTCACCGTGCCCGCCACCGAGCTGGCGCAGCAGCACGTCGGCCGCCCGGTGCCGAATGCCGCCCTGCTCGGCGGGTTCGCCGCCCTGACCGGAGCCGTCGGCATCGAGTCGGTCGAA
>JASHTT010000576.1 GCA_030040415.1 Streptosporangiaceae bacterium
GTCGGCCGGGTGTCCGGGCTCGAGCAGTCGGTGACCCGGCACGCCCGGCGCCTTGGGCAGCAGCTACTGGACGAGGTCGCGCTGGCGCAGCGCGCGGCGCGGCTTCCTGGCGAGCAAGCGGCGGCGCAACTCGAGGCTTTCGGCGAGCGGCTCGCCGCCGTCGGTGACGGCCGCCTCGGCGCAGAGGATCGGGCGACCGGGCAGTCGCGGCGGCTGCTCGGCGCGCTGAACGACGCGGCGGCGCAGGCTCTGCCGCGGCTATCCGCGGCGGTTGCCGGGAGCTTGGCCGAGTTCCTGGACGGGGACCTGGCGACCGCGGCGCCGGCCAGCATCGAGCGCGACGGCCGCGCCAGGCTGACCGAGCTGGTCGGCCGCGCGGTCGAGGCATGGCGCCAGGACCAGGCCGATCGCCTGGAGCGGGGATTGCGGGAGATCGACGACAAGCTGGCCGCAGAGCTGGAAGCCGACCTCGCGGCGGTCCGGGCCGCCGCGGCCGACCTGCTCGGCCTCGACCTCGCACTGCCAGCACCGGGCGAGAAGCTGCCAGCGAGCCTCGGTTTCTTCTACACGATGGCCGAGCGCGTCGACCAGGCCGAGCTGCTGGCGGGCTCGGTCCGGCGGCGGCTGCCGGGCGACTACGGCAGGCGGCTGGCCCGGCAGCGGTTGCTCGCCGAGGTCGGCGAGCTAGTCGGCAGCCAGCTCGGCCGCGCCCGCGGCGACTTGCAGTACCGGCTCGCCGAGGCGACCAGGGGGCTGCTCAAGGAGGTGCGCGACAGGTACGCGGGCAGCACGCAGCGGCTAACTGCCGCACTGGACCGGGCTGCGGGCATCCGCGCGGATGCCGACGGGCAGGGCGCGGCGCGGCTTGCCGAACTGGCAGACCGCGAGCGCGCGCTGCGCGCGATTCTCGGCGAGCTGCCAGACTCTGGGCTGTGACAGGAGTGGCCAGTGGGATTGCGACCGTCGCCGCCGTTGCGATAGAAAGATGACTTGGCGATGAGGCTCGCCACCAACCGCGGAATCCCTTCGCTGATGGCCTCTACCACGAGTCGGCTTGCCGACGTGGAGAGGAGATATCAGTGACAGCGGAGGTATCGGAGCCGCCCGGCAAAGATAGTCCGGGCGACCTGGCAGGCTGCACCGCCGGAGTTCGCCCTGAGAGAGCCGCTCCGTGAGCGGGGCGCTGCCCATCGCGGTCATCCAGCTACTACAGGTCGGCACGATCGCCGTGGCAGCCCCGGGAATCTCCGGGGTGATCAGCCGCGTCGAGGCCCGGTTGCAGGGCCGGACCGGCCCGCGCGTCTTGCAGCCCTACTACGACCTGGCGAAGCTGTTCCGCAAGGAGGCGCTGGCACCGGAGGGTTCCAGCTGGGTGTTCCTCGCTGTGCCGCTGGCGGCGATGGCCTGTTACCTGACAGTGCCGTTGCTGATCCCGGTGCTGACGACCTTCGGGCTGCCGCTCGGCTACATGGGCGACATCCTCGGCGGCGGGTTCATCCTGTCGCTGGCCAGCTTTCTGGTTGCGGTCGCGGCGCTGGACACCGGCAGCCCGTACCCGCAACTCGGCGCGAGCAGGGCCAAGACGTTCGGCGCGATTACCGAGCCGGTGGTGCTGTTCGTGGTGTTCACGGTCGGGCTGGTGACCGGCACCGACCTGCCGTACGCGCTGGCCGCGACCGTGCGGTCGTCGGCCGGGCAGATCGTCCGCCCGGCACACCTGCTGGCGGCGGCCGCGCTCTTCATGGTCATCCTGTACGAGACCGGCCGGATCCCGGTAGAGACGCACACCGGCACGAACGAGTTCGGCATGATCGAGGAGGCCAGGCCCTTCGAGCACTCCGGACCCTACTTTGCGCTGCTGAAGTGGGGCTCTGCGATGAAGCAACTGATCCTCTACACGATCCTGCTGAACGTGTTCGTCGCGCCATGGGGCCTTGCGGCCAGTCAAGGCGTCGGGCCGGTGCTGCTGGCGATCGTTGCGCTGGTCGCTAAGGCCGCCGCGCTCGGCGTGCTCGTCGCGGTGATCGACAACTCGTTCGCCAAGCTCCGGCTGTTCAAGATCACGGAGTTCGCCGCCGCGGCGTTCCTGCTCGCGGTGCTCGGCGTGTTCACCCTGTACCTGGGCGGTGGCTGATGTCACAGTTGCTGGCCGCGACGGTGGCAGCGCCCAGCGCGCTGTCCGGCGGGGCCAACGTGATCGCCGTCGGCGTGCTGCTGGCAGAGTTCGGCATGTTCCGCCAGGCGCTGCTGCGCGACCAGGTCCGGCTCTACATTGCCCAGTCGGTGCTCATCTCGGCGCTCGCGGTGGTGGTGGCCGCCACCCGGCACTTGCCGGACCTGTACGCGCTGGCCGCCTTGTCGTTCGCGCTGAAGGTTGTGGTCGTGCCGTTCGTGCTGCGGAGGCTGCTGCGCGGGATCGGCGCCATCGGCGGCGACCCGCGGTGGTCCACGGGGGACACCGACATCGCCGGGAGCCACACGCTCGGCGTGGCGAGCACCGTGCTGCTAGCGATCGGCGTTGCCGCGTTCGGCTTCTTCACCGTGGCCGCGCTGGGCATCCGCAGCCCGGTCCTGCCGGTGACCGCCTTGTCCGTGTCCGTCGCCGTCATCCTCGTCGCCTTCGTGCTGATGATCGTGCGCCGCGACGTGATCTCCCAGGCGATCGGGTTCCTGTCCCTGGAGAACGGTGTCTCGCTGACCGCCCTGGTCGTTGCGGCCGGCCTGCCGCTGATCCTGGAGATCGCGTTCTTGTTCGATCTGCTGGTCGCCGTCGCGGTGTTCGGCCTGCTGATCAGGGTGCACCACGGCCGGGCCGAGTCGATGTCCACCGCCGACCTGACGAGCCTGCGGGGGTAGCCGGTGGACGTTGTCCTGATGCTGCTGCTCACGCTGCCGCTCGCGGCGGCGCTTGCCAGCCTGCGCGTGCCACTGTGGGGTGCGCGCGCCATCACCGTGGCGAGCGGCGCGGCGAGCTTCGCACTGGCACTGGCCCTGGTGCCGACGGCCGCCCATCGTGACGTGGCCTGCCTGCGCTTCCTGCGAGTGGACGCGGTCAGCGCGGTGTTCCTGCTGGCGACCGGCTTCCTGTACGCGGTGGTCGCGGTCTACAGCGTGGGCTACCTGTCTGGCGGACATGGGCGGCCTCCCCGGTACGAGCGCCGGGTCTGGGCCGGGCTGAACCTCTTCGTCTGGGCGATGCTGGCTGCGCCGATGATGAGTAACCTGGCGCTGCTGTGGGTGGCGATCGAGGTAACGACCGTCATCTCGGCGCTGCTGGTGGCCGTCGAGGACACCGATGGGGCCGCCGAGGCCGCCTGGAAATACGTGCTGCTCGCCTCCGGCGGGCTTTGCCTCGCGCTGCTCGCGGTGATCTTCGCCTACTACGCTGGCGCGCAGGTTCTTGGCCAGTCCTACGACCTGGGCTTCACGCAGTTGCTCCACGCCGCGCCGCGGCTGCCGCACACGGCCGTGGAGCTGGCGTTCGTGCTCGCGGTGCTCGGCTTCGGCACCAAGATGGGCTTGGTCCCGGTGCACACGTGGCTGCCCGACGCGCACTCCGAGGCGCCGACACCAGTGTCCGCGCTGCTGTCAGGCTCACTGCTGGCCGTGAGCTTCTACGCAATCCTGCGCTTCTACCAGGTCACCCAGGCAGCGGTCGGCCCGGCTTTCCCGCGGAACGTGCTGCTGGTGTTCGGCGTCGCTTCGCTGCTGCTCGCGATGCTTTACCTATTCGGCCAGCGCGACCTCAAACGGCTGCTTGCCTACTCCAGCGTCGAGCACATGGGCATCCTCGCGATCGGGGTCGGCTTCGGCGCGCCTGCGGCGCTGGCGGGAGTACTGCTACACGTCTTGGCGCACGCGGCGGCCAAGGGCAACGCGTTCCTCGGGGCGGGCGTCTTCGTCCGCAAGCTCGGCACGAAGCGGATCTCGGCCATCCGCGGCGGGCTCGACCTGCTGCCCTGGAGTGGGCCGCTCTTCCTGGTCGCGATCTTCGCGCTTGGTGCGATGCCGCCGTTCGGGCTGTTCCGCAGCGAATTCGAGATAGTGGCCGGCGGACTTGGCTCCGGCGGGTACGCGGCGGCGGCGATCCTGGTGGTGGCGGTGACGGTCGCGTTCCTCGGGCTCGCGTCTTCTGTCACCCGGATGCTGATGCTGCCTGGCACGCCTCCTGGGGACGGCGCGCCAGACCGCGTCCCTTCGCTCGTCGCTGGGTCGGCAGACCAAGCACGGGCGGCGACCGCGGTTGCGTCCCGTCCGGCGCGGGCGGTAGCACGCGGGGAGCCAAGCGGCTGGATGGTGCTGCCGGTCGTGATCGGCGCGCTCGCGCTGCTGGTGCTCGGCGTCCACCCGCCTGCCGAGCTGACCGAGTTGTTCGGTCGCGCGGTCGCCTTGCTCCGCGGGACCGCGTCGTGAACGCCGTCACCGGCTGCGAGCTGGCACCGAGCGTGCCAGTCCTCTGGCAGCGGGTGATCACGCAGGTGGCGGCCGGCGCCAGGCTGGCCGACCTGTTCGGTACCGCCCGCGCGGCGGGCCTGCTGCTGTCCGCGCAGCTAGCCTCGCCGGGCCGGATCACGACGCTGGACGCGCTGGTTCCTGCCGGGCAGGCAAGCTATCCGGCGCTCACACCGCTGGTTGGCGCCGCCTTCTGGTACGAGCGGGAGATCCACGACCTGTTCGGGGTCGTGCCAGACGGGCATCCGAGGCTGGACCCGCTCGTCCTGCCGACGGGCACGCCGCCGCACGTAGTAGGACCGGGCCTGTTCACGATCCCGCACGGGCCGGTGCGCTCGGGTGTGGTCGAGTCGATCGAGTACCTCGTGGAGACCCCCGGCGAGGACATCCCGCACCTGAACATGCGGCTGTTCTACAAGCACCGCGGTATCGAGGCACGGTACGTCGGCCTGCATCCGGCCGACGGCGTGCTGCAAGCCGAGCGAACTGAGGGGATCGCGTCGGTCGCGCACGCGATCGCGTACTGCCAGGCACTAGAGGTGATTGCCGGCACCGAGGTACCGTGGCCGGCCGCGCTGGTCAGGACGCTGCACGCGGAGCTGGAGCGGCTCCGCTGCCACCTGGACGTGATCGTCCGGCTGACCGACGCGGCCGGGCTTGGCGTGGCAGTCGCGCGGTTCGGCTGGCACAAGGAACGTGTGCTGCGGCTGACCGACCAGCTGTGCGGCAGCCGGTTCGGCCGAGCAGTCGTGGTGCCTGGCGGTGTCAGCAGCCCGCCGGGGCTCGATCCGGCAGCCGTGCTCGACGCGATCGGTGAACTGGACCGCGTGGTCACCGCCGACGTCCGGTTGCTGATGGGCACGGCGTCCTTCCTTGACCGGCTCCGCCGGACCGGCCCGCTGCCGTCTGCGAGGGCCGCCGAGCACGGTGCGCTCGGCCCGATCGGCCGCGCCTCCGGCAGCACCGACGACGCGCGGCGGTCCCGGCCCTATGCGGCATACGGCTCGCTCGGCGTCAGCGTCGGCGCACGTCACGACGGTGACGCGCTGGCCAGGCTCGAGGTTCGGGTCGACGAACTCGCCGGATCGTTCCACTTGCTCCGCCAGGCGGCGGACGAACTGGCCGAAGCCGACTCGGCTGCGATGCGGTCTGTCTACGAGCCAGCCGACGGCCGCGGCATCGGCTGGGCCGAGGCCCCGCAAGGCGAGGTCCTGTACGACGTGCGGATCGAGGACGGACTGATCACGCGGTGCCGCGGCAGGTCGGCGTCGTTCCACAACCTCGTGCTGATGCATGAGGTCTTCGCCGGTGACATCCTGACCGACTTCCCGTTCATCGAGGCGAGCTTCGGGCTGTCGGTAGCCGGGGCGGCAGGGTAGGCCATGTGGGCTCTGCGCGGGCTTCGTAACGGGGTACTGACCACGCGGTGGCCGGCCCGGCCGGACGACTACGCGACCGCCAGCCACGGCCCGGCGACAGTGCTGCGGCAGCGGCCAGGCGGGGACACTCGCAGCCTGGACGGCCTGTGCCCGACCGGGGCGATCCGCACCGACTCCGCCGGCCCGGACTCCGAAAGC